>NZ_JAFCTN010000034.1:0-61451 GCF_049896045.1 Pseudomonas sp. PWP3-1b2 | reverse complement strand
TCAAAACATGGCGGTGTCGCTGTTCGAGCACGAGCTGATCAAAACTACACTGCCGAAAGCTAAAGAACTGCGTCGCGTTGCTGAGCCGCTGATCACTTTGGCCAAGACAGACAGCCTGGCTAACCGCCGTTTGGTTTTCGACCGTACTCGTTCGAAAGCTATCGTTGGTAAGCTCTTCAACGACCTGGGCAAGCGTTACGCTACCCGTGAGGGTGGCTACCTGCGCATCCTCAAGTGCGGCTTCCGCACTGGCGACAACGCGCCTATGGCGTACGTCGAGTTGGTTGATCGTGCTACTGCCGGCGAAGCTGTAAGCGCCGAGTAAGACGACAGTCTGCAACGAAGAACCGGGCCCAGCGCCCGGTTTTTTGTGGGCGCAATAAAAAGCGTCTATTCTCTTCAAGTCACTGCCGGTTGCCTGATTTAACCGAAGCTATTTGCGCTGATGTTTAGTTAGTTATTCTCTATCAAAGTCCATGCCTTAATGAATTTGGTGGTGTTTTCTTGATGGTCAATACTCCCTCCGAGCTGATACGCCGGCAGTTCCTAGACTGACCTGAGGAAGTTTGAGCATGAACAAAATTCTTACTACCGCCAGCGGTGCGCCCGTTGCCGATAACCAGAACTCCCGTACTGCTGGCCCCCGCGGCCCGTTACTCCTCGACGATTTCCACCTCATCGAAAAGCTCGCGCATTTCAACCGGGAAAACATCCCCGAGCGCCGCGTGCACGCCAAGGGTTCTGGCGCTTACGGTACGTTCACCGTCTCCAAAGACATCACCCAATACACCCGCGCCAAACTGTTTGAGTCCGTTGGAAAGCAAACGCCTATCTTCCTCCGATTGTCCACCGTAGGCGGTTCGCGCGGCTCTGCTGATACCGATCGCGACCCCCGCGGCTTTGCCCTTAAGTTCTATACCGAAGAGGGTAACTGGGACATCGTGGGCAACAACACTCCTGTGTTCTTCATCCGCGACCCAATCAAGTTTCCAGACTTCATTCACACCCAAAAGCGTCTGCCGCAGACCAACTTGAAAAGTGGCCAGGCAGTCTGGGACTTTTGGTCGCTCTCGCCCGAGGCGCTGCACCAGATCACGATTCTGTTTTCGGACCGCGGCACGCCAGACGGCTACCGTCACATGCACGGCTTCGGCAGCCACACCTACAGCCTGATCAACGCCGCAGGCGAGCGTCACTGGGTGAAGTGGCACTACAAAACCAAGCAGGGCATCAAAAACCTGACGCCGGCTGAGGCTGAGCGCCTGGCAGGTAGCGATCCCGATTATGCCCAGCGTGATCTGTTCGGTGCGATCGAGCGCGGTGACTTTCCGAAATGGAGTGTCAACATTCAGATCATGACCGAGGCTCAGGCCGATGCGCATTATGAGAACCCCTTCGACGTGACCAAGACTTGGTCGCAGAAAGAGTTTCCGTTGATCGAAGTGGGTGAGTTGGAGCTGAACCGTAACCCGCAGAACTTTTTCGCAGAGGTCGAGCAGGCGGCGTTTGCGCCAAGCAACATGGTACCTGGCGTCGGCCTTTCGCCAGACCGCATGTTGCAAGGCCGCGTCTTTGCGTACGCTGATGCTCATCGGTACCGTATTGGCACTAACCACCAGCAATTGCCGGTGAACGCCCCTCGCAGTCCGGTGAACACCAACCAGCGGGACGGTTCAATGACATTTGGCCCCAACGGCGGTGCTACACCCAATTACGAGCCAAACAGTTACGCCGACACACCTAAGCAGGCGCCACAGTACGCAGAGCCAGCCTTGGCGTTGAGCGGAGCGGCAACTCGCTACGATCATCGTGAAGATACGGACTACTACAGCCACGCAGGTGAGTTGTTCCGCTTGATGGACGACAAGCAGAAGGCGCTGTTGATCAACAACATTGCCGGCGCCATGGCCGGTGTCAGCAGCGATGTGGTTCAGCGTCAGTTGCAGCACTTCTTCAAAGCCGATGCTGCATACGGCCAGGGTATTGCGAGCGCGCTGGGCGTAACGCTTAGCTGACTCTAAACGAGAAGCAGAACCGCCCTCATTAGGGCGGTTTTTGCGTTATTTCCGCCACTTTTCCAAGAATATCTTCACTTTTCTGCCGATGGCCCCGTGACCTCCGGGTCATCATGGTTCAAACTACAGTCTTTCAAGCAGGGAGATGTAGGGCGATGCAAGGTCACCCCGACGTAATCGATTACCTCAACACGTTGCTGACGGGCGAACTGGCAGCTCGTGACCAATATTTTATCCATTCGCGCATGTACGAGGACTGGGGCTTTACCGAGCTCTACGAACGTATCAACCACGAAATGGAAGAAGAGGCGCAGCACGCCGACGCACTCATGCGCCGTATTCTGATGCTCGAAGGCACGCCGCGTATGCGTCCCGACGACTTGGACACTGGCACCACGGTGCCCGAGATGCTCGCCAGCGACTTGCGCCTTGAATACAAGGTGCGTGCCGCGCTCTGCAAGGGCATTGAGCTCTGCGAGCAGCACAACGACTATGTCACTCGCGAAATTCTGCGGGTGCAGTTGGCCGACACCGAAGAAGATCATACGTACTGGCTGGAAAAGCAGCTGGGCCTGATCAAGCTGATCGGTCTGGAGAATTACCTGCAATCGCAGTTCTAATCTCCGGCTGTAAAAAAGCCCCTGTCACCGCAAAGTGACAGGGGCTTTTTCATGGGCCCGATAAATCAGGCTTTGTCGCGGGCCAGCAACGGCTTCAAGTAGTAGCCGGTGTGCGATTGTGGCATTTCGGAGACCTGCTCCGGCGTGCCCACCGCAATAATCTGGCCGCCCTTGGAACCACCTTCCGGCCCCAGGTCTACCAGCCAGTCGGCGGTCTTGATCACATCCAGGTTGTGCTCGATCACTACCACGGTGTTGCCGTGGTCACGCAATCGATGCAGCACGTCCAGCAACTGCTGAATATCCGCAAAGTGCAGGCCGGTGGTTGGCTCATCAAGGATGTACAAGGTCTTGCCGGTATCGCGCTTGGACAACTCACGCGACAGTTTCACCCGCTGCGCTTCACCACCCGACAACGTGGTCGCCGATTGGCCCAGCTTGATGTACGACAAGCCCACATCCATTAACGTCTGCAGCTTGCGCGCTAGCGCTGGCACCGCGTCGAAGAACACCCGGGCTTCCTCGATGGTCATTTCGAGGGTTTCGTGAATGTTCTTGCCCTTGTACTTCACCTCCAGCGTTTCGCGGTTATAGCGCTTGCTCTTGCACACGTCGCACGGCACGTAGATATCCGGCAAAAAGTGCATCTCTACCTTGATCAGGCCGTCGCCCTGGCACGCTTCGCAGCGTCCACCCTTGACGTTGAACGAGAACCGGCCAGGCCCATAACCCCGTGAGCGGGACTCCGGCACGCCAGCGAACAGTTCGCGAATCGGCGTGAACAAACCGGTGTAGGTCGCCGGGTTGGAGCGCGGTGTGCGCCCAATCGGGCTTTGGTCGATATCGACCACCTTGTCCAGCAGCTCCAGGCCCTTGATGCTGTCGTGAGCAGCGGCCTCCAGCGTGGTCGCGCCGTTCAGTGCGGTGGCACTCAGTGGGAACAGCGTGTTGTTGATCAGCGTCGATTTGCCCGACCCGGAAACACCGGTCACGCAGGTCAGCAGGCCCAGCGGAATTTCCAGGTCGACATTGCGCAGGTTGTTGCCGCGCGCGCCTTTCAGATGCAGCGCCTGCTTCTTGTTGCGCGGGGTGCGTTTGGCCGGTACGGCGATTTTCACGCGGCCGGACAAGTACTTGCCGGTCAGCGAATCAGGATGCGCCATCACTTCTGCTGGCGTGCCCTCGGCAACAATATGCCCGCCGTGCACACCGGCGCCCGGGCCGATATCGACGACGTAATCCGCCAGGCGAATCGCGTCTTCGTCATGCTCGACTACGATCACCGTGTTGCCAATATCGCGCAGGTGTTTCAACGTGCCCAGCAGGCGATCGTTATCCCGTTGGTGCAAGCCAATCGACGGTTCATCGAGGATGTACAACACGCCCACGAGGCCCGCGCCAATCTGGCTGGCCAGTCGAATGCGCTGGGCTTCACCGCCAGACAAGGTATCGGCGCTGCGATCCAGCGACAGGTAGTCCAGGCCGACGTTGACCAGGAACTGCAGGCGCTCACGGATTTCCTTGAGGATCTTGTCGGCAATTTCGCCGCGCCGCCCCGTCAGTTTGAGTACACCAAAGTACTCGCAGGCATCGCCGATCGGCAGGTTGGTCACCGCCGGCAAGGTTTTTTCGCCAACCCACACGTGCCGCGCCTCACGACGCAGGCGAGTGCCGCGGCAATCCGGGCACGGCTGGGTGCTGAGGAATTTCGCCAATTCTTCGCGCACGCTCGCAGACTCGGTCTCGCGATAGCGGCGCTCCAGGTTCGGCACGATGCCTTCGAACGGGTGCGAACGTTTAACGATATCGCCACGGTCGTTCAGGTACTTGAAGTCGACGTTCTGCGAGCCGCTGCCGTGCAGGATGACTTTCTGCTGCTCGGCCGGCAATTCGTTGAACGGTACTTCCAGGCTGAACTTGTAGTGAGACGCCAGCGACCCGAGCATCTGGAAGTAATAGACGTTACGCCTGTCCCAGCCGCGTATCGCGCCCTCCGCCAGCGTCAGGTCGCCATTGACCAGTCGCTTGATGTCGAAGAACTGTTTAACGCCCAGGCCGTCACAGGTCGGGCAGGCGCCAGCCGGGTTGTTGAAGGAAAACAGCTTGGGTTCCAGCTCGCTGATGGCGTGGCCGCAGATCGGGCACGCAAAGCGCGCGGAGAAAATAGTCTCTTCGCCCGGCTCATCATCCATCGGCGCAACCAGCGCAATGCCGTCTGCCAGTTTCAGGGCAGTCTCGAAGGATTCCGCGAGGCGCTGCTGCAAGTCAGCGCGCACTTTGAAGCGGTCGACGACCACATCAATGGAGTGCTTCTTCTGTTTGTCGAGCTTCGGCGCTTCGTCCAGCTCATAGAGCTTGCCGTTGATGCGCGCACGCACAAAGCCCTGCGCACGCAGTTCTTCGAAGACGGAAAGGTGTTCACCCTTGCGCTCGCGAATCACCGGGGCCAGCAGCATCAGCTTGGCGCCTTCCGGCTGGGCGAGTACCAGGTCGACCATCTGGCTGACGGTCTGGGCTTCCAGCGGAATATCGTGGTCCGGGCAACGCGGAATACCCACCCGCGCATACAGCAGACGCAGGTAGTCGTAGATTTCGGTGATGGTGCCCACGGTTGAACGCGGGTTGTGGGAGGTCGATTTTTGCTCGATGGAAATAGCCGGCGACAGGCCTTCAATGGTGTCGACGTCGGGCTTTTCCATCATCGACAGAAACTGGCGGGCATACGCCGACAGCGATTCCACATAGCGACGCTGGCCTTCGGCGTACAGCGTGTCAAACGCCAGGGACGATTTGCCGGACCCCGACAAGCCGGTGATGACGATCAGTTTGTCCCGGGGCAGGGTCAGGTCGATGTTCTTCAGGTTGTGGGTTCTAGCCCCACGAATCAGGATCTTGTCCAAGATGGCCTCGCACGGCGGGCGTAAATAATGCGGGAGTATACGGCTAATGACTGGATGAATATACACTGTCAAAGTGCCGGTTGCAGCGTTACATGAAAGCTGCGCGGCAAAGCGCCGCATATACCCTCTCAATCGATGGGACTGGTAGAATCGCCGCCGGTTCACACGAGGTTTTTCCATGCACGATCCCCACAGCGAACGCATGAGTAGCGGCGAGACCCGAGCGGCAAGCGGTCTGGCTCTGGTGTTCGCCTTCCGTATGCTTGGCATGTTTATGGTGTTGCCGGTACTGGCGACCTATGGGATGGATCTCGCAGGCGCAACCCCCGCCCTGATCGGCCTGGCCATTGGCGCCTATGGCCTGACCCAGGCGCTTTTCCAGATTCCGTTCGGGATCATCTCCGACCGCATTGGCCGTCGCCCGGTGATTTACCTCGGGCTGATCGTCTTCGCCCTCGGCAGCGTGCTCGCAGCGCAAGCCGACTCAATCTGGGGCGTGATCGCCGGGCGCATCCTGCAGGGCGCCGGGGCTATTTCCGCCGCCGTCATGGCGCTGCTTTCGGACCTGACCCGCGAACAACACCGCACCAAGGCGATGGCGATGATCGGCATGACCATCGGCCTGTCGTTCGCCGTGGCCATGGTGGTCGGCCCGTTGCTGACCCGCGCGTTCGGCTTGCACGGGCTGTTCCTGGCCACCGGCGGCATGGCGCTGTTCGGTATCGTGATCGTGGCCTTTATGGTGCCGCGCTCCACGGGCACGTTGCAGCACCGTGAATCGGGTGTCGCGCGCAAAGCCTTGCTGCCGACGCTCAAGCACCCGGACCTGCTGCGTCTGGATTTAGGTATCTTCGTATTGCACGCCATGCTGATGTGCAGCTTCGTCGCCTTGCCCCTGGCGCTGGTCGAAAAAGCCGGCCTGCCCAAGGAACAGCACTGGTGGGTGTACCTCACGGCACTGTTGATTTCCTTCTTCGCCATGATCCCGTTCATCATCTACGGCGAGAAGAAACGCAAAATGAAACGAGTTTTACTCGGCGCCGTCGCGACGCTGATGCTCACTGAGCTATTCTTCTGGAAGTTCGGCGACAGCCTGCGGGCGCTGGTGACGGGCACGGTGGTGTTTTTCACCGCGTTCAACCTGCTGGAGGCGTCGTTGCCTTCGCTGATCAGTAAGGTTTCACCGGCCGGTGGCAAGGGTACTGCGATGGGGGTTTATTCCACCAGCCAGTTCCTCGGCTCTGCACTGGGCGGCATCATGGGTGGCTGGATGTTCCAGCATGGCGGTTTGTCAGTGGTGTTCCTCGGATGCGCAGGTCTGGCTGCCCTCTGGCTAGCCTTTGCTGTTACCATGCGCGAACCTCCCTATGTGACGAGCCTGCGTTTGCCGTTATCGCCAGAAGCGATCCGCGAAGTCGGTCTGGTTGAGCGCCTTAAGGCTGTCGCAGGGGTTACGGATGCCGTGGTTATTGCTGAAGAAGCCGCCATCTACATCAAATTGGACACCGAATTATTGGATCGCGCGACGCTTGAGCAACTGGTCAACCCAGTGCCGACAGCGCGCCCAGCCTAGGAGAACGTTATGGCCCGTGGGGTTAACAAAGTCATATTGGTCGGTACATGCGGCCAGGATCCCGAAGTTCGCTACTTGCCTAACGGTAACGCCGTGACCAACCTGAGTCTGGCGACCAGCGAACAGTGGACCGACAAGCAAACCGGCCAGAAGGTCGAAAAAACCGAATGGCACCGTGTGTCGATGTTCGGCAAAGTGGCCGAGATTGCCGGTGAGTACCTGCGCAAAGGTTCGCAGGTTTACATCGAAGGCAAACTGCAAACCCGCGAGTGGGAAAAAGACGGCATCAAGCGTTACACCACTGAAATCGTGGTCGACATGCAAGGCACCATGCAACTGCTGGGCGGCCGTCCACAGGGCGACCAACAGGGCCAGGGCGGCATGTCCAACTCGGCGCCGCGTCCACAGCAGCAGTCCCGTCCGCAGCCGAGCCAACAGCCAAGCCAGCAGCCACAACGTGAGTCGCGTCCAGCGCCACAACAGGCCGCTCCGCAACCGGCTCCGGATTTCGACAGCTTTGATGACGATATCCCGTTCTAAGGCTCGGCAGCCCTAGCGTTTGCCGGTAGCCCGTAAAGCCCTTGGAGTACTGACTCCCAGGGCTTTATTTTTGCCTGGAAAATCGCAAACCTGCGATACGCGTTGCGCGCCTACGGCTTTAAGAAGCAGCTCTTTCAAGGTCATTAGGTAGAACAGGCGACAAGTCCGCTCGCCACAGAGACAGTATTCGCAGTTAACTGGCTTGTATTAGCCAGATATGGCCGCTTTTCAAAGACTTTGAAAGGGCTGGCTGTAAGAAGGGATGACAATATCAAACAGGAGTTGAGTACAGTGAGTACCGATACGGACGCGTTGTATGCTTTATCGCAAGCCTTGAAAAAAAGTCGAGAGCAAACCCGTAATGTTGAAAAGCGCATTCAGAGCGCTCTCGAAAAAGTCAGGCATTTGGAAGAGAGCCAAGCGGCTCAACTGGATCATCTCAAATACGAGCTGAGCAAAGAGATTCTTGAGCAGGCTAACGCTCCAATTACGCGAGCTACCCAGGCGCTCACTTTTATCATCTCCGTCGTCGTGCTGGGCGGGTCTGTCTTGACATACTTTGTCAGTAATAATTTGCAGACCACGTTTGAGTCCCACATGAAGCAACGTGTTGAGTCTTGGCTTTCATTAGAGAATGAATCCTCGATTGCCAGCAGGACACTGGACTCCTACCGTACTCGCGCGCTCCTTGATTCTTACATGATCCAACTGGCACGACGAAAGGCGCGTGGGGAGTCCATGGTGAATCTGGATTTCAGAAAAGGTGACGAAGACAGGCTGCTATCGATAATCGAAGCGAGAGACTCGCAAACATCGGACTTTCTCGACGCGCTGAAACTGCTTTCTGTGGCCCGTGGCGGCTGGGCTTTTGGTGCGCGCAACGATACGGTCAGCCTGCGCCTGAGAGCGTTGTTCAGTGATGGAGAGTACGACATCAATCGCAAGCTCTACATTTTGGAAATCATGGACCGAGACGAAGGGTTGAAGCCTGTTGCGGTTAGCATTTTGAAAAGTACCAATCAGCCACAGCCTTTCAAATTTCAAGCGTTCAAGATGTTGCAGGATGAGCGGCTAGACTCTGAAGGTGGGGCGCTGGCTCACCGCTATGCAGTGGAACAGCTTAAAGCAGCACAGGAGCCAGATCGCGCTCAGGAAGCAGCGAAATACTTGGCAGTTGTCGATCCCTTTAATCCGACGTTGACGACCTTTCTCCAACAACTTGAAACGCATCCCAGGGCTTCGAGAATTGTAATGCGTACGGCGGTCGCTGCCAGCTGGATAAGTTTGTTGCCGCATCCAACCCTTCAGTTGATGTCCGACCTCGATACCACGAACCCTCCGGCAGATCGAGCGAAGCTACGCCAGTTGATTGCCGAAAACCTATCACTCGCCATGAGGGATGGTTTGGGCATTGGGGTCATTGATAATATTTCTGGGAAACCAGGGCTATCCATGCAGTTCACGCAGACGTCCGGCACTGTCAACCACATTGACTTCCCTCTTGAGCGTTTATTTGGCGATACAGAATTGTTAAGCGCTTTGTTCAATATTGAACAGCCGAAAAATCTGGTGTCGTTCGCACGCTTCTTTAATTCGATGAATAGAGATGAAAGCGTTACCAGCCTGCGCATTTCAGTGCCCGCCGTTGCGTTTGATGCAATGCAGCGGCAGGCCTTAGGCGAGCAAGTAGAGGTCCAACTAAGGGTTTCGCCAGAGGGCGTCGTCCATTATCGGTGGACTGACAAAAACGGTGAAATTCATCAGCAGGCGCAGCTCGATAACTTTAAACCCATCGCTATCAGGGTTATGTTTGATCGTGATTATCTGATTTATAAATCGCCGTACGATACGTGGATGTTCTAACCCTATGAGCAGGTTCTTGCTGTTCACTTCAACGATGCGTAAATAGGAAAGCCTCGATGACCTGGTCCGCCAAGCAATACACGATGTTTGAACAGCAGCGCACCCGTCCCGTTCGTGACCTGGTGGCGGCCATTCCCACTATCGAGGTAAACACGGCTGTGGATTTGGGCTGCGGCCCGGGCAATTCCACTGAGGTGCTGGCCGAGCGCTTTCCTCAGGCTCGCGTCACCGGTATGGACAGTTCAGACGACATGCTGGCAGATGCGCGCAAACGCCTGCCAGCGCTGAGCTTCGAACTGGCGGATATCGGTGCATGGAAGCCCGCACAACCGTTTGATGTGATTCTGGCCAACGCTTCCCTGCAATGGTTGCCCGACCACTCCACGCTGTATCCACACTTGGTCAACCAACTGACGCCCGGCGGCGTCCTGGCGGTGCAGACCCCCGACAACCTTGACGAACCCGCTCACCGGCTGGCGCGGGAAGTGGCCGCCGACGGCCCATGGTCGGCCAGGATCGGCGCGGTGAAACACAACGAACGGCACACGGCGAGTTATTACTTTGAACTGCTGAGCAAACACTGCAGCAGCGTCGATGTGTGGCGCACCACTTACCAGCATCCGCTGGCCGATCACGCTGGCGTCGTGGAGTGGTTCAAGGGGTCGGCGCTGCGGCCTTTTCTTGCGCCTTTGGCCGACGACGAAAGGGTCGCTTTCCTGCGCGAGTACCAGGCGCGGATCAGCAAGGCTTACCCAGCCCTGGCCGATGGCACAGTATTGCTGCCATTCCCGCGCCTGTTCATTATCGCGACCCGCTAAGCCAGGGCAAACGAGTGGCGGTTACGCCGCCGCCGCTTGTGCCTTCAGGTATTCATCCGCCGACACCACCTGCGCGTAACCAAACGCCAGCGATCCCATATAGGCCGCATGCGCTTGCGCCGCCGGAATCACCTGCCCGTTAAATTCCAGGTCCCGCGTTGCGCAGGCGTCATGGATCACGGTGACGTTGTAGCCCAGGTCCGCTGCGGCCCGCACCACGGCATCGATACACATATGGCTCATGCTGCCGACCACCACCACGTCGGTGATGCTGCGTTTCTCCAGCAAGGCGCGCAGATCAGTCTCGCGAAACGCATTCACGAAATGTTTAAGCACCACCGGCTCATCACCCTCGTTCAGCACCTTGGTATGCAGGTGCGCACCTTCGGAGCCCGGCGTGAAGAACGGCGCATCTTCGGCCGTGAACTCATGGCGCACGTGAATCACGGCCTTGCCCGCCTGACGAAAGGCCTGCAGCACCTGCGCGGCTTTGTCTGCTGCCGCCTCTACGCCGTCGAGTGGCCACTTGCCCTGAGGGAAGTAGTCGTTCTGGATATCGATTAGGATGAGCGCTTGCTTGGCCATGTGTGTTGCCTCGTGATGGGTTGATGGGTTCAGTATGTTAGCTGGCGCCAGCACCAGGGATTGGCTGCACCGACAATAACAGGGGGAAAACTGACAATGGCCGTTGTAGAGCTGGGCGTATTGATCTACCAGGGCGCGCAACTGGCGGCGGTGCATGGCTTGACCGACCTGTTCGGCGTGGCCAACCGGATCGCCGCCGAGCATCAATCTGCGCAGCTGCCATGGCTGCGAATCAGCCATTGGCAGGTGGACGCCCATGGCTCGCCCTCGCGCGTATTTGACAGTCACCCAGGCCCGGAACAGCCGATGATGGCGCTACTGGTGCCACCTTCCATTGGTGAGTTCACCGAAGAGCAGGCGCCGCCCGCGCTGCTGGAGTGGATTCGTGCCAGGCACGCAGCCGGCACCGTACTCGGCGGCGTGTGCATTGGCTCGATCATGCTGGCGCGCAGTGGCCTGCTGGACGGACGCAGCGCCACCACGCATTGGTCTTCTGCCAAGTCTTTCGCCACGCACTACCCGGCTGTGCGCCTGGAGGCGGATAAACCCATCGTCGATGACGGCGACCTGATCACCACGGCCGGGCTGATGGCCTGGTCCGAACTGGGGCTGCGCCTGGTCGACCGTCTCATGGGGCCGAGCATCGCCGCCGACACCGCGCGTTTCCTGGTAATCGAACACAGCGACAGCGCCAGCCAGTGCGGCAGCAACTTTGCGCCGATCCTGGGGCATGGCGACGGCGCCATTTTGAAGGTTCAGCATTGGCTGCAAGCCAGCGGCGCGGTGGACGTGTCGGTCACGGCGATGGCGCAGGAGGCGGGGCTGGAAGAGCGAACGTTCCTGCGGCGCTTTCGTAATGCCACAGGGTTGAAACCGACCGAATATTGCCAGCACTTAAGGGTGGGCAAGGCGCGGCAAATGCTGGAGTTCACCAACGGCACCATCGACCACATCGCCTGGACCGTGGGTTACCAGGACCCTAGTGCCTTCCGCGCCACCTTCAAGAAAATCACTGGTCTGGCGCCGAGCGATTACCGCAGCCGCTTTGGCGTGTGAACCGTGCAGAACGCCGCCTGTTTAATGCGGCGTCGTGCAGAATCAAACAGGCCAACTGCCACCTGTTTTTCGCCAACTGACTGATTTCATGACCATCGCCCTCAAACACGCCCTGGCCTGATCCCTGCAACCCAACGTCTACACTCATGGCAGGATAGCCAAGGGGGACGTATGACCCCGACTCAACGCAGGAAACTGGTAGTCGCTCACTCCACCCGCGAGGGCGCGCCCCGGCACGAGGTCGAGACCAACCGCGCACTGGCGCGCTGGCTGGCGCATATTCTCGGCCTCAAGTTCGGCGGCAGCTACGACCCGCACAAACATGCCGGGCGTGCGCTTTACTGGCTGCCGACCCAGACGCTGGTCGGTTTGCACCAGGCTCACGCACTCAACATCAAAGGCCCCGAAGACCTGTGGGGCGGCTATGTTGATCACGACTTCATCTGCACCAAAGCCATCAGCCATGGCCTGCTCAGCCCCGAGGCCAGGGCGCCGGAAGGCTGGTCGCCGGTATTTGGTGAGCGTGTGCGCCAGGTGGTGCTCGACGGCCTCAGTGTATTTGCCCTTGAAGACGCATTGCCCGCCGCCACGCGCCTGCTTTACAGCGGGCCGATCCGCCTGAAACCCGTGCACGCCTGCGCCGGGCGTGGCCAGGAAGTTATCCACAGCCTCGACAAATTCGAAGCCGTGCTGGCGCGGCCCGACGCGGCGCAACTGTTCAATCAAGGCGTGGTGCTGGAACAGGACCTGCACGACGTGGTCACCCACAGCGTGGGTCAAAGCTTTATCGGCGATCACGTCTTGAGCTACTGCGGCGAGCAATACCTGACGAAAGACGGGCAGGGCGAAGACGTCTACGGCGGCTCCAATCTACTGGTGGTGCCCGGTGACTACGAATGCCTGCTCAAGCTCGACTTGCCCGCTGACGTGCGCGAAGCCATCGAACAAGCGCAGGTCTTCGACACCGCAGCAGATGAAGCCTATCCCCGCTTCTACGCTTCGCGGCGCAATTACGACATTGCCCAGGGCCTGGACAGCGACGGCCAACGCCGCAGTGGCGTGCTCGAACAATCCTGGCGCATGGGCGGGGCCAGCAGCGCGGAAGTCGCGGCGCTGCAAAGCTTCATCAATCACCCGGGCCTGCGCGCCATTCATGTGTGTTCGGTTGAAACCTACGTGGATCAACCACTGCCGACGGATGCCATTGAGGTGTATCGCGGGCCTGCGGAAAACAGCGACTTTCTCCTCAAGTATGTGACGGTTAAATCTTATGACGGCTAGAAGCGAAAGCATTGCGATCGATATAGACGACGAACAGATGAGTGGCACCTTTCTGAGCCCCAAATCCAAAGTGCCGGGAGTGTTATTTGTACACGGCTGGGGCGGTAGCCAGGAGCGCGACCTGGAACGGGCCAAAGGCATTGCGGGGCTTGGATGCGTGTGCCTGACCTTCGACTTGCGCGGCCACGCCGGCTCCGGTATTGCGCTGAACCGCGTCACCCGCGAAGACAACCTGCGTGACCTGCTCGCGGCCTACGACCGGTTGCTCTCCCACCCGGCCATCGACACCTCGGCGGTGGCAGTGGTGGGCACCAGTTATGGCGGTTACCTCGCCGCGATTCTGACTTCATTGCGCCCGGTGCGCTGGCTGGCGCTGCGCGCGCCGGCGCTGTACCGCGACCGGGAATGGCTCAAGCCCAAGCGCGATCTGGATAAAGCCGACTTGATGGATTACCGCAGCACGCTGGTGCACGCCGGCACCAACCGCGCGTTGCACGCCTGTTCGGCCTTTACCGGTGATGTGCTGATTGTCGAGTCGCAAACCGACGACCATGTGCCCCACGCCACGATCATGAGCTACCGCGCGGCGTGCCAGCAGACGCATTCCCTGACTCACCGGATTATCGATGGGGCTGATCATTCGTTGAGCGATCCGGTGTCTCAGCAGGCGTACACCTCAATTTTGGTGGACTGGATTACCGAGATGGTGGTGGGCGAGCGGTTGAGCATTATTCACTCTCAGTAATGTGCTGCTCTTTAGACCGCCATCGCGGGCAAGCCTGGCTCCCACAGGTAATTGCATTTCCATGTTGGAATACAATCAACTGTGGGGGCGGGCTTGCCCGCGATGGCGCCAGCCCCATCAACACCCATTCAAGCCGGCGCCTTCTTCACCCGCAGCGCCTTGGCCTTGGCCTCCACCGTCAGGTACATCACCAACGCAATCAACAGCGGCAAAATAAAATAAATCGCCCGGTACGCAATCAACCCCGCCAGCAAACTGCCCCGCGACGCTTCATGCTGCAACAGTGCAACAAACACCGCCTCCAGCACCCCAAGCCCCGCCGGAATATGCGTCACCACACCGGCAATCGCGCTGATCAGCAACACGCCCAGCACCAGCGGATAATCCAGTTTCGCCGGCAGCAGGGTAAAAATCACCGCCGCCATCAGCGACCAGTTCAGCGCGCCCAATACCAACTGCAAACACGCCATGCGCAGCGACGGCAGGTTGATCTCGATGCCCTTGATCGACCACGCGCGCTTCTTCGAAAACTGGCACGCCGCCAGATAGCCCATACTGGCCACGATCAGCAGCGCGCCAATGCCCTGCAACGCGCTGGTGCTGACCTTCCAGCCCGGCGGCATGGTCACCAAACCACTGGCGAACACCACACCGGCCAGTGCCATATAGCCAAACCAGTTGGTGGCCAGGCTCAACCCCAGAATCTTGGCGATATTGGCAGTGCTGACGCCAAGCCGCGAATACAGCCGATAACGCATGGCGATCCCGCCGACCCACGCGCTCAGGTTAAGGTTGAACGCATAGCTGATAATCCCCACTGGCAGGATTTGCTTCCAGCCCAGAGGCTGGCGAATGTAAGTGCGGCCGATCAAGTCGAAGCTGGCGTAGACGAGAAAACTGCACAACGTCAACGCGCCCGCGATGAGCAACGTACGCAACTTGAAATCACCCAGTGTTTGCACCACCTCGCTCCAGTCGATGCGCCGGGCGAGCAGGGTGAACAACACGATCAGCAACAGGAAAAACACCACGGTCAGTGGCTTCTTCCAGCGTTTGAAGCGTGAACCGCCGGCTTTAGAGGTCATGGGCCTGGTGCTCGAAAGGTTTGAGTCGCGGTTTGTGCGCTGGCAGCCAGCCCGTCAGCGCGGGGAAGTGGCGCATCACATGAAATACCAGAAACCCCACGGTCAGTCGCCACAGCCACAAACGCGGCTTGCGATTTTCCGGCATGGTCTGGCAGTGGTTTTGGGCGAGTGATTCCAGACGCTCATAGAGTTGCTGATTAAACGCTCGGTCGCGAATCAGCACATTGGCTTCCAGGTTCAGCGACAGGCTCAGCGGGTCCAGGTTGCTCGACCCCACCGTGCTCCATTCGTCATCCACCAGCGCCACCTTGCCGTGCAGCGGGCGCTGGCAGTATTCGTGAATTACCACGCCATCCTTGAGCAAATAGTCGTAGAGCATGCGCGCCGCCAGCTTGGCCAGCAGCACGTCCGGCTGGCCCTGCATGATCAGTTGGACCTGCACGCCACGGCGCGCGGCATTGCGGATCTCCCGCAGCAGGCGGTAGCCGGGGAAGAAGTAGGCATTGGCGATCACCGCGCGTTTTTGCGCTTTGCTCAGGGCGTAGATGTAGGCTTCTTCAATGTCATCACGGTGCTGCAGGTTGTCGCGGTAAATCAGGCGAACCATGCCTTCGCCCTTATCGGTTGCCCACAGTGAAGGGCGTTGCTGGCGCCGACGCCAGCCGCGCCGCGTGCGCACCTGGCGACCGCTTTGCGCGAGGGCAAAATGGTGCAAGTCGGCGACTGCCGGGCCGGTCACCTGCACGGAGTAATCCTGCTTGGCCTCTGGCCCGAAATCGCCCAAGTGGTCGGCAGAAAAATTGATCCCGCCAATAAACGCCACGGCGGCATCTACCACCACAATCTTGCGGTGCAGGCGGCGAAACCAGTTGGTGCGGATACCCAGCCGCTTCGACGCCGGGTCAAACATCTGCACCGCCACCCCGGCCTGGGCCAACTCGCTCAGAAACGACGGGCTCAGTTCGCCACAGCCAAAACCATCCAGGCTCATGACCACCTTCACGCCGCGCTGCGCTGCCTCGATCAGGATGCCTTGCAGCTCATGACCCACCTTGTCTTCGAAAAGAATAAAGGTCTCCAGCAGGATCTCGCGCTTGGCCTCACGCATCGCCGCAAACACCTTGGGGAAATACGCCTCGCCATTTTCCAGCAGTTCAATGCTGTTGCCCGGTTGCCAGCCGTAATCCAGGTCACGGGCCTTGGCATCATCCGGCGGCTGGTCGGTGGAAATATGCTCGACCGCAATGTTCATAGCTCGATCTCCACCGACAGCGGCACATGGTCAGACAAGTGGGACCACGGGCGAGTGGTCAGCACCTGTGGGTTATGGATTTTCACGTTGCGCACATAAATGCGGTCCAGCGCCAGCAACGGCAGGCGGGCCGGGAAGGTACGCGGCAGTTTGCCGTGGGTTTCGGTGAACACTTCCCGCAGGCCGCTTTTACTCAGGTCGGCGCGCTGGCGCCAGTCATTGAAATCGCCCGCAACAACCAGCGGCGTATCGGCAGGAATTTCACTGATGCGCTGCTCTAGTAAGCGCAACTGCTGCTGGCGGTGCACCTCGCGCAGGCCGAGGTGAATGCAGATCGCATGCACCTCCTGGCCGCTGCCCGGCAAGCGCAACACGCAATGCAGCAGGCCCCGGTTTTCATGACCGCTTTGGGAAATATCGAGGTTGTCATGGCGCACGATCTGGAATTTCGACAGCAAGGCATTGCCATGGTCGCCATGGGGGTAAACCGCGTTGCGCCCGTAGGCGTACTGCGGCCAGATACTGTCGGCGAGGAACTCGTACTGCGGCATGTCCGGCCATTCGCTGTAGCGCTGGGGATGGTGTTCGTGGGTGCCGTGGATTTCCTGCAAAAACACCATGTCGGCGCCCACGCTACGCACCGCTTCACGCAACTCGGGCAGGATGAAACGCCGGTTCAGGGCGGTGAAGCCCTTGTGAATATTGACCGTCAACACCGTGAAGCGAGTGATGGCGACGCTGGGGGTGATGGGCACCCAGTCGGGAATCGCAGCCATGTGTGCTCCTGAATAAGGGTAGGGGCCTGGCCCCGGGTTTATGGCTGACTGCGATTTTTGACTGAAAGTTTCCAGCTTCTTACCGACGGCACACGGCAACTGTGGGCGCGAACACGGACGCCCCGCGTCACGTTTCCAACGCTGACCCAGAGTGCCCACGCAGTATTCCCACGCCGGGCGCGGAACGATCAGGATGAAAACCCGTCAGTTCCATACAGACCCTTGCGAAGGAGCCCAGTGTTTTGCTGAATCTAAAGACTGCATTACTGCTTGGTGCGCTGCTGCTGTTTGGCAGCGGCGAACTGCAAGCTGCGGCCACCGCGCCGGAACCAGAGGCGCCGGCCAAACCGGAGATTCTGGTGGAGGGCGGCCTGTTGGGGGCCATCAGTTCCAGCATTGATGATGTGCAAGACAAACTCGACCTCAACCAGAACGTGCTGGACGCCTGGCGTTTACGCGCCGACCGCGCAGCCAATGAAGTCGGGCGGCTGGTCAATCGTCCATCCGACCGCTCGCCCTGGAGCGTCGCCGGGGATTTCCTGGTGTTGTCCGGCACCTGGATCGGCGCCTTTGCGCTGTTGACCTTGCTGGGCCGCGTCATCGTCAAACGTGTAAGCCGCCGGGCCTTTGTGGAACGGCGCGGACGCTTGCAAGGTGTGCTGGGTTATTTCGTGCCTTATACGATTCCAGCGATCATTTGTTTGCCGTTAACGCTGTACGTCAGCCATTTTCTGCCGACCTCCATTGGCCGCGCGCTGGCGCTGTGTTTTGCCTACGCGACCAGTAGCGGCATCTTCTCCACGTCAATTCTGCTGTGCGTCATCGTGATGTTTAACGTGGGGCACAAACGCCCGGCGGTGCAGATCATCCGCGATTACTGCCCAAAACCCCTGTTTTTGATCGGCTTCCTCGCCGCACTCAGCGACGCGTTGACCAGCCCGCAAATCGCTCGCCAATTTGGTGGCAATATCACCAGTAGCGTTGCGGTGTTCACCGGTATGTTTGCGGCCGTGATTTTCGGCGCACTGGTGATTCGCTTGCGTCGGCCTGTGGCGCACCTCATCCGCAACCGTCCGCTTTCCCAGCGCCTTAAACACCCGGCCGTTCAGCAATCATTGCGGGTGTTTTCGGGGCTTTGGTACTGGCCGATTCTGTTGATGGTGCTGGTGTCTGCAATCAACCTGATCAGCGCCGGCGACGACAATCAAAAAGCCCTGCGGTGCGCGTTGTTCACCACCATCTTGCTGATCGGCACGGTGTTTCTGAGCACGGTTCTGCAACACCTGTTCAAGTCGCGCAGCCAGGTCGCCATTCAGCGCAGCAGTGCTTATAAGGAACGCTTCCTGAGCTTGTTGCACGCGATCTTGCGCATCGCCATGGCCATCGGTTTTATCGAAGTGCTGGGGCGTATCTGGGGCGTGTCGTTATTTGAGTTTGCCGAGCGCAATTCCATTGGCCGGGCGATCAGCGATTCCCTCAGCAGCATTGGCCTGATTCTGCTGATGACCTGGCTGTTCTGGGTGGTACTCGACACGGCGATTCAGGAAGCGCTGAAACCGCCGGTGAATAAACGCTCGAGCCGCCAGCCCAGCACGCGGGTGAAAACCATCCTGCCGCTGGTGCGCAACGCGGTGAAAATCATCTTGGTGGTGATCTGCGCGATCACCACCATGGCCAACCTCGGCATCAACGTCGCGCCCCTGTTGGCCGGTGCCGGTGTGGTCGGTCTGGCCATCGGTTTTGGCTCTCAGCAATTGGTGCAGGACGTGATTACCGGCCTGTTCATCATCATTGAAGACACGCTGTCCATCGGCGACTGGGTGGTGCTCGACTCCGGCCATGCGGGCACCGTCGAAGGCCTGACCATTCGCACCCTGCGCCTGCGCGACGGCAAGGGGTTCGTGCACTCGGTGCCGTTCGGCCAGATCAAGGCGGTCACCAACCAGTCGAGGCAGTTTGCCTATGCGTTCTTCTCGGTGCAGTTCACGTACGACACGGATGTGGACAAGGCCGTCGAACTGATTCGCGGCGCGGGTCAGTCGATCAGCGATGACGTGTTCCTCAAGTACAACCTGCAGGGGCCGCTGGAGGTGTTTGGTGTGGACAAGATGGACCTCAACGGCGTGGTGCTCACGGCGCAGTTCCGCACCGTGTCGGGCGGGCAATATGCGGTGAGTCGCGCCTTTAACCAGCGGCTGAAAAAGCTTGTGGATAACTGTGACGAGGTGCACTTCGCGCAAACTTATCCACAGCAGGTTTTATTGCCCAAGCGCACGGCGCAGGTGGATGAGCCGGATCAAGAGGTGCCGGCGCCGGTGGTGCTGACGGAGCAGCCGCGTACTCAATGATTGAGGGTGCCTGTGCGGGCCGCATCGCAGGCAAGCCAGCTCCCACAGTGGGAATGCGTTCCCCTGTGGGAGCCGGGCTTGCCCGCGATGAGGCCGGTGAGGCCAATACAGGTTTCAGTGCCTGATCAACTTCTCCTGCACCACCAATTGATCCACCTCCACCAACACCTGCTGCTTACCCGCGACCATCACCGCCGCCGGCAGCCCGTCCCGGTACACCACGCGGTTCCCGCTCACTGCCGGCACTTTGTTACCCGGCAGCAGCGTGCCCACCAGATTCAGCGGGTCAGCCCCACACACCGCCACCAGGCTGCCGTCATGCGGGCGCCGCCGGACTTCACGCAGCAACGGAATCGCCTCCGGCAACGCAAACTGTTCCCCCGCCAACCCACTTACAAAACGCCCACCGCGAATCTCGCCGCGCGCCTCCAGCCGATGGAAAGTGCGCAGCAACTCACGCCAGCTCGGCAACCAGTCCGCCTCGCGCTCCATTAACCGCCAGAACACCACGCCATAACGGCGCAGCAAGGTCATCGCGACATGCTCCAGCGTCTCGGCCGAGTGCGCGCCGGCGACGGTGGGCGAACGACGCACCAATGCCCAGCGCCCGGCATCGTCCATGCCGCCGATAAACGCCCCGCGCCCACGCCGACTGCTGCGTGCCTGGCGTTTGCTGGCGGGAGTGGTCAGCGCGCGCAGGCCAGCAAAGCTGTCGGCGTTGACCAACCCTGCGCCCACCAATTCCTGCAGGGCGGTTTCCAGTTCGCTGCGCAGCAAATGGGCTTCATGCACCAGTTCATCGAAAAACAGCGCGCCCTGATCGCGCAGGGCCTGATGGACTTTCTGCGCCTTGGGCGACAGCGTCGTGCTGTCGGTGAGCTCAGTCAGCCCGCTCCACAGCGCCACCTGGCTGCGTGGCAGCAACACCACCGGCGTGCTGCGCAAGGCTATCGCGCCGGCCTTGTGGCTCAGGCGCGTCCACACCAGCTTGCCGCTGCGGCACAACTCGTCGAGCCAGGTGGATGAGTAATCCTTGAGCCGCGCGCTGAGCAAGTCGCTGTCCCAGGCCGAGGTGGCGGCGGCATAGCCTTCGAACTGGCCGACGATCTGCGCCAGCATTGCGCTGCCCTGGCCGCGCGTGCCGTCGGAGACGTGCTGCCAATCAAACAGAAAGCGCATGAAGTCCTGCAACGCCACCGGTTCGATCTCCCGGCGCAGGCGCTTCACCGTATAGCGATGAATGCGCGCCAGCAGGTGGCGTTCGCACCATTGCTCGGCGCTGGCGCCCGGGGTGAAATGGCCGCGCATCACGTAGCCTTCCTGCTCCAGGCGGGCGAGCGCCTGGCTGACGTCGGCGACCGGCAAGGCGAGGGGCGCGGCGATCTCGACCAGGCTCAGCGGGCCGAAGCCACTGAGGCGAGCGCGCAGTACCTCTGTGATCGCCTCATCAAAGGCCCACGGCTCATCGAAGCCGGGCAGCATCGGCAAGCCGTTGGGGTAAATCGCCTGTAAACAATTCAAACGTTCCACGGCGACCCACAGGCCATTGTGCAATTGGAATGCGCGGCCACCCTTGGCCAGCGTGTTCAGCCATTCGGCCCACTGCGGCGTGACTTCGATCTGGGCGATACACGCCAGGCTCATCAACGCCTCATGCATTTCATCGAGGCCTTGGGGCGCCGGCCAGGCTTCCTCGCGTACCCCGGCGATGGCGTCCAGGTCCAGCGCGCCGAGGTCGTCGGTACTTTGCGGGTCGCTCCAGCGCCGGTTGAGCACGGCCTGGGTACGGCGTTCTTCCAGCGGCGCGTCGTCAAGAAAGGTGTAGGGGCGCGCACTGAGATTTTCTGCGGCCATGGGCGAGGGCGCGGGCAGGTCGCGGCTGATCAGGCGCACGTCGCCGTTCTCCATACGCCGCAGCAGGGCCAGCCAACCGTCGCTGTCCATGGCGTCGTGCAGGCAGTCGTTGAGGGTTTGTTCCACCAGCGGGTGCTCGGGCACTTCGCGTTCACCGGCGAGGTTTTCCAGGCAGGCGATCTGGTCGGGAAACACACTGGCGATGAGGTCTTCGCTTTTCATGCGCTGGATCTGCGGCGCCACTTTGCGCCCGCCGGTAAAGCGCGGCAACGCCAGCGCCACACCGGCATTCCAGCGCCAGCGCACGCCGAACAGCGGCGCTTCCAGTACGGCCTGAATCAGTATGTGCTCAGCGGTGTGGCTGTTGAGATAGCGCCACACTTCATCCAGCTCAAAACTGTGACGGGTGGACAGCGACAACACGATCGCATTTTCGCTGGCCGCCGCCTGCAATTCGACGTTGAACGTGCGGCAAAAGCGCTTACGCAGCGCCAGGCCCCAGGCGCGGTTGATACGGCTGCCAAACGGCGTGTGGATGATCAATTGGGTGCCGCCGGAAGCGTCGAAAAACCGCTCCATGATCAAGGTGTCCTGAGACGGCAACGCGCTGAGGGCCAAGCGGGTACGGGCCAGGTAATCGAGAATTTGTTCAGCGCTGGCGCGGTTCAGGCCCAGGGTTTCGCTGAGCCAGTCCTGCGCGCCTTGCAGGTCGCCGGGGGTGGCGCTCAATAACGCGTCCAGCTGTCCCTGAAACCGCGCCACCGCCGCTGACAATTCGTTGCTGCGCCCCGGTGCTTCGCCGAGCCAGAACGGGATGGTCGGCGGCTGCCCATGGGCGTCTTCGACCCGCACTTTGCCGGCTTCCACCCGCAGGATTCGGTAGGACGTGTTACCCAGCTGGAAGATATCCCCGGCGATGCTTTCCACCGCGAAGTCTTCGTTGACGCTGCCGATATTCAGGCTCTGAGGTTCGAGCAACACGCTGTAGTCGGCGTTATCGGGGATGGTGCCGCCACTGGTCACGGCAGTGAGCCTGGCGCCACGGCGGCCGCGCAGGGTGTGGGTCACGGCGTCGCGGTGCAGGTAGGCGCTGCGGATGCCCTGACGACCGTTGTAGCCGTCCGAGAGCATTTGCAGCAGCGCCTGATAATGGCGCTCGTCCAATTCGGCGAAGGGTGAGGCGCGGCGGATCAACGCGAGCAGCGCCTGTTCCGACCATTCTTGGGCGCTGACCTCGGCGATGATCTGCTGGGCCAGTACGTCCAGCGGCGCTACGGGGATGTGCAGCGTGTCCAGCTCGCCTCGGCGCACGCAGTCGAGCAGGGCGGCGCATTCGATCAAGTCATCGCGCGTTGTCGCGAACAGGCGCCCCTTGGGCGTGCCGCCGACCTGGTGGCCGGAGCGGCCGACCCGTTGCAGAAAGCCGTTGATGGAGCCCGGCGAGCCGATCTGACAGACCAGATCCACATCGCCAATATCAATCCCCAATTCCAGCGACGCGGTGGCGATCAACACTTGCAGCTCGCCAGCCTTGAGCCGTTGCTCGGCGTCCAGGCGCATTTCCTTGGCCAGGCTGCCGTGGTGAGCGGCCACGGCGGTTTTGCCCAGGCGCTCGCTCAAGTGCCGCGCCAGGCGTTCGGCCAGGCGCCGGGTGTTGACGAATACCAACGTGGTGCGGTGCTCGCGGGCCAGTGCCGCGAGGCGGTCGTAGACCAATTCCCACACGTCGTTGGCCATCACCGCCGAGAGCGGCACCGGCGGCACTTCGATATCCAGGTCGCGGGGGCGGGCATGGCCGATGTCGACAATCGCGCATTCGCGGCCCGTGCCCACCAGAAAGCGCGACACGGCCTCAATGGGCTTTTGCGTGGCAGACAGGCCGATGCGCGTCAACGGCTCGGCGCACAAGCCTTGCAGGCGTTCCAGGCTCAGGGCCAGGTGACTGCCGCGTTTGCCGGCGGCGATGGCATGGATTTCATCGACGATCACCGTGCGCGTGTTGGCGAGCATTAGCCGGCCGGAGTCTGAGCCGAGCAGTACGTAGAGCGATTCGGGTGTGGTGACGAGGATATGCGGCGGGCGCTTGCGCATCTGCACGCGGTCTTTTTGCGGGGTGTCGCCGGTGCGCACGGCGGTGCGGATCTCCAGCGGCGGCAAGCCCAGGCGCTGCAAGTGCTCGCTGATCCCGGCCAGCGGGTTTTGCAGGTTGATCTGGATGTCGTTGGACAGCGCCTTGAGCGGCGACACGTAAACCACCTGCGTTTCATCCGGCAGGTGCCCGCCGTTGGCCAGGCCTTGGTGAACCAGGTCATCAAGCACCGCGAGGAACGCTGTGAGCGTTTTACCGGAGCCGGTGGGCGCGGCGATCAGCGTTGAGCGGCGCTGGCGAATCAGCGGCCACGCCTGGGCCTGGGCGCCGGTCACCGAGGGGAATGTGCTGCGAAACCAGGCGCTGACGGCGGGGTGAAAACCGCTCAACGCCGTGTCGGTGAGTTCAGGAAGGTTCATCCAGTGATTGATAGCGCCCGCTTCAACAAGTTGCAACCGCGCACTTTATCCGTGACGGTTGCGCTACAAACCCGCAAAATGCAACGATTCTGATTAAACCCTACGTCAGGCCTCACACGCCTGCCGACCATAGCCATCGTTCCAAACAGACCGGGCCTGCTCAATCTATGCGAATGCGCCTTATGTTACTGGGCGGCGGGAATGCCCTCGGGCAAGCGCTGATTCGCCTCGGTGCAGAGGAAGACATTGGTTTCCTCGCACCCAAACCGCCCCAAGACGGCTGGGATGCCGCGAGCCTTACCCAATTGCTCGACGACACTCGTCCCGATGCGTTGATCAACCTCGCCTACTATTTCGACTGGTTCCAGGCCGAAGCCGTCAGTGATACCCGCCTGGCCAGCCAGGAATACGCCATCGAGCGCTTGGCCGAACTGTGCCAGCACCACAACATCACCTTGGTGCAACCGTCCAGCTACCGCGTATTCGACGGCTCCCGCGCCACCGCCTACAGCGAAAAAGACGAACCAGTGCCCCTGGGCCTGCGCGGTCAAGCGTTGTGGCGTATCGAACAAAGCGTGCGCGCCACCTGCCCGCAACATGTGTTGCTGCGGTTTGGCTGGTTGCTGGATGACAGCGTCGACGGCACGCTCGGGCGCTTCCTGGCCCGGGCTGAAAAAGCCGATGAATTGCTGATGGCGGATGACCGTCGCGGCAATCCGACGCCGGTGGACGATGCGGCGCGGGTCATTATTTCTGTGCTCAAGCAACTCGATTGTGCGGCGCCGTTGTGGGGCACGTATCACTACGCCGGGCATGAGGCGACCACGCCGTTGGCGCTGGGCCAGGCGATTCTCACCGAAGCGCGCAATTTCCATCCGCTGGCCGTAGAATCCCCGACGGCCCAGGCGCATGCCGCACGGCCGGACGCAGCGGACGAACCGCAACACGCGGTGCTGGCCTGCAAGAAAATCCTGCACACCTTTGGCATCAAACCACGGGCTTGGCGGGCGGGGTTGCCGGCGCTGCTGGACCGGTTCTACCGCCGCAGCTGACACCCCACAAAACCCAATGTGGGAGCGGGCTTGCTCGCGAATGCGCAATGTCAGTCAACACATGGGTCGACTGATTCAGCGCTTTCGCGAGCAAGCCCGCTCCCACGGGGGTATGCAGTGTCGGTTAGACCGGGTTTAGAACTTGTAACCAATCCCCACCATGTAAACCATCGGGTCAACATCCACGTTGACCTTGGCACGCGTGCCCTGGGCCAGTGCATTGTTATCCACAGTCGCCTTGGTGCTGATGTCGATGTAGCGCGCCTGGGCGTTGATCATCCACTTGTCGTTGATCATGTAGTCGGCGCCGATCTGCGCGGCCCAGCCCCAGGAATTCTCGGCCTTGAAGTTGCTGAAACCGGCTTGTTCGGCGCGGCTGCCGACGTGCTCGTCGTAGATCCAGGTGTAGTTGATACCGGCGCCCACGTACGGCTGGAAGGCTGACTTGTTGTCCAGCGGGTAGTACACGACGCTCAGGGTTGGCGGCAGGTGTTTCAGGGTGCCGAGCTTGCCGTTGGCAGCGCCGAGGGCGGTGTTCTTGATCTTCACGTCGTGCTCGAACGGCGTGGCCGCGAGCAATTCGATACCGACGTGGTCGGTGAGCATGTAGGCGAAGTTGAGGCCCAATTGGGTGTCGCTGCTCATGGTCGCCTTGCCGCCCAGGTTGGTGCCGGCCAACGGGCCCTGGTCAACCTTGACGCTGCTGCTGTCGGCCTTCGGATTCACGGTAATTGCACCGGCACGAACCAGAATGTCGCCCGCTTCGTGAGCGTGGACGACGGGGGCGGCGAGGGCGAGCGCGAAGAGGGACGCGCCGAGCAGAGACTTGTTCATGGGAGCTCCAAAAGGACGTTAAAAGTTGTACGTCCAATGGTAAAGATCGTTCCGTTTGATCTTTTGACTCAGCTCAATGAAAGGGCTATCTACCCGTTACAACACAGATCAAAAACTGTGGGAGCGGGCTTGCTCGCCACAGCAAGCCCGCTCCCACATGGGATTTTCAGTGTTGTTGAGTCAGCGTTATTCCTCCAACTCGTAAACGTAAATCTTGTCCGCATCCATCTGGTAACCGGCATCCGCCAGTTCACTGGACGACGGCTTGACCTGCATCGCACCCTCGATCCAATACGGCTGATACAGCTCATCGAGCTTCACGCCGACTTCGCTTTTCACGTGCACGATCTGGTTCGACGGCGGCGGTGGCACGTGGATGCAGGCGCCGAAATACGGCACCAGCAAAAACTCGGTAGTGCGGCCTTCTTCGCTGACTTCCAGCGGCACGATGTAACCCGGCAAGCGGATGTGCTGGCCGTCGAGGCTCTGCACCACCGGTGCGTTCGGTAAATCCTGCTTGGCCGCTGGCGCTGCTTCGACCGACAACGCATCGGCCATGTTCGACAAGTCGTGCAGCGGCTTCATGTTAGGGATTTCCGGCGGCGCGTCCGGCGGAATCATCTCCTGCCACGACAAGTCCTTGGGTTGTTCCTCGGCCCAGGCGGGCACGGCCACCAGCAGCAACAGCGCAAACAATGCACGACGCATCACGACCTCTCTCATAAACGAATCGACAGGCCGTCGGCCAGGGATTGCCGATAGGCGCGCCACGCAGGCACGGCGCCCATCAGCAGCGCGGCGGCGAGGATACCGGCGAGCAGCGTCCATTCATATTCGCTCGGCCACGACATCGGCAAGTCCAGGCCGTAATTGGCCTGCAAATACCCCCGCGAAGCGGCGATGCACACATACAGCAGGCCCACGCCCGCCACCACGCCGGACAGCGCCAAAGCGAAGGCTTCAAAAATCAGCAGCGTCGCGATATGCCACGGGCGTGCGCCCACCGAGCGCAAAATCGCCATCTCGCGGCGGCGCTCGTTAAGGCTGGTGAGGATCGCCGTGAGCATGCCGATCAAACCTGTCAGCACCACGAACAGCGAGATCACGAACAGCGCTTTTTCGGCGGTGCCCATCATGCTCCACAGCTCTTGCAGCGCCACGCCGGGCAGGATCGCCAGCATCGGCTCGCCGCGGAATTCATTGATTTCCCGTTGCAGGGCGAAGGTGGAAATCTTGTTGTTCAGCCCGAGCATGAACGCGGTGATCGCCTGCGGCGTCAGGTCCATATTGCGCGCCTGATCGGCACTGATGCGGCCTTTGCCCTGGGCGGGCACGCCGTTGTGCCAGTCGATATGGATCGCTTCCATGCCGCCCAGGCTAATGTGCAACGTGCGGTCCACCGGGGTGCCGGTGCGCTTGAGAATGCCGACCACGGTGAACGGTTTGTCATCGTGTTTGACCAGGCTGACCACCGCCACGCCGTGGGCCAGCACCAGCTTGTCGCCGAGTTTGTAATGCAACGCGTCGGCGACTTCGGCGCCGAGCACCACTTCAAACGGGTCGGTGGCAAAGGCGCGCCCGCTGGCGAGTTCGAGGTTTTGCTTGCGGCCGTATTGGTAGTGCTCGAAGTAGGATTCGTTGGTGCCCATCACGCGGTAGCCGCGGTGAGAATCGCCGAGGGAAATCGGAATCGCCCATTTCACCTGCGGGTTGGCGGCGAAGTGCTCGTAGCTGTCCCAGCGGATATTGTTGGTGGCATTGCCGATGCGAAACACCGAGTACAGCAACAGGTTCACCGAGCCGGAACGGGCGCCGACGATCAGGTCGGTGCCGCTGATGGTGCTGGCGAAACTGTTGCGCGCCTCAACGCGCACGCGCTCTACCGCGAGCAACAAACAGACTGAAAGCGCAATGGCGAACGCGGTGAGTATCGCGGTAAAGCGGCGGTTAGCCAGGCTGGCCATGGCTAGACGAAACAAATACATCTCAAACCTCTGCGGGCGTGGCGGCGCGATTGAGTTCGGCCAGTGACAGGTGGCGGTCGAACAGCGGCGCAAGGCTCTGGTCATGGCTGACGAATAACAGGCTGGCGCCGGCTTCGCGGCACTCGGCGAACAGCAAGCGGATGAAGGCTTCGCGGGCGTCGTAATCGAGGGCCGAGGTGGGTTCGTCGGCGATGACCAGTTCCGGTTGGCCGATCAACGCGCGGGCGGCTGCGACCCGTTGCTGTTGGCCGATGGACAGCGAATCGGCACGGCGTTCGAGCAAATCCTTGTCCTTCAAACCCAGGTGCGCCAGCAAGGTCGCGGCGGCCTGGTCGACGCTGCCATGACGCTGCTTCGCCCGCTGCGCGCGCAGCCTGGAGAAGTGACAAGGCAGCTCGACGTTCTCGCGCACCGACAGAAACGGCAGCAGGTTGAACTGCTGGAAGATGTAGCCGGTGTGGTCCACGCGAAAGCGGTCGCGGGCGCCGGCGGAGAGTTCGGTCAGCTCCTGGCCGAGCAGGCGAATACTGCCCCGGCTGGGTTTCTGTACGCCGCCGAGCAGGCCGAGCAACGTGGTTTTGCCACTGCCGCTGGGGCCTTTGAGAAACAGGGTTTCACCCGCTTCCAGGCGGAACGCAGGGATGTCCAGCAACTGCGGGTGACCGGGCCAGTTGAAGCCCAGGTCAGACAGTTCGATTAACGCTTGAGTCATTGGAAATCACAGGTCTCAAAAAAATGGTGCAAAACCCTGTGGGAGCAGGCAACCCAGCTCCCACATTTACCGCAGTATCAAATCAGAATTTCAGGGTGGCTGCCTGGGCCGTGGCTTCAACACCTTGCTGGCCGCTCGGGCCGATCAGTTGTACCTGAATTTTCTGGGTGGCGGGGAAGGTCTTGAACACCTGGGTCAGGTCCAGGTTGCTCAGGGCCGTCGGCGTGGCGCAGGTGAACTGGTAGTGGGCGTGGATTTCGCTGTGGTCGTGATGATGTTCGTGGGCGGCTGCGCCTTTGCCGTCGGTGGCGTGGTCATCATCGTCGTCGTCATGCTCGGCTTCAGGCTTGTCGCCGAACAACGGGCTGTTGAGTTCCTGGGTGCTGACTACGCAACCGGCGCCCTTGGGCAGGTTGAACAGGGCCAGCGGGCTTTCCAGCTGTTTGCGCGCGGCGGCAACCTTGGCTTTGTCGGCGGCGGTTGTGGCTTGGTGTTCGAAGCCCACGAGGTTCATGGCCGGGCTGTCGAATTCCAGTTCAAGTGTTTGGCCGTCGAGTACCGCATTGAGGCGGCCGACGCCATGTTCATGGGCGCCAAGGCTGCCGTGCTCGTGTTCGTGGTCGTGTTCTTCAGCGGCGTGCGCGAGAGCGAGTGGCAGCAGGGCAAACGGTAAGGCGAGCAGCAGACGGCGCATTGAGAAAGCTCCAGAATATGAAAGTTTTGTTATGTGATCTTATAACAATAATGACAGGAGTTTGAACGCCCGCTTGGCGTTGCGCAAGTCGCGTGGGAGCATGCTTGTCGGAAAAGTGCGGGAGTAAACGCGATGTTACGAATCCGTGGAACCGTCGGCGACCTGCCGGTGGACCTGACCCTGGAGCTGGACGACGGCGATTGGGCGCGGCTGGGCGCGCAGTTGAAGGCGGCCCCCGTGGCCAGCGAGCCGGCAGCGGCGCCGGTCAAGCAAAACGATGACCTGTGGCAGAACGCACAGGACCTGTTGCGCAATGCCGGGCAACTCAGCGGCCTGGAATTAATCGATCAACTGGAAGGGTTGGCCGGCGATGCCGCGTCAGGCAAGCGCCTGCTGGTGCGCCTGCGCCACAGTTCAAACGTAAAAGTGCTCAGCGGCGGGGATACGCCGCTGTACAGCTGGATCGGCGATTAATACAGCGCGGCAAATAATTTGCGACGGTAAACGCTCACCAGCGGATGGTCGTTACCCAGCAGCTCGAACACCTGCAGCAAGGTCTTGTGCGGCAAGCCTTCGCTGTAGCTGCGATTGCGGACAAACAGCTTGAGCAAGCCTTCCAGCGCCGCGTCGTATTGCTGGCGCGCCAGTTGCTGAATGCTCAGTTGATAGGCCGCTTCATCGTCCTGCGGGTTTTGCCCCAGGCGGCTTTTCAGGTCGGCTGCGTCTGGCAGGTCGGCGGCCTGGCGCAGGAAGGTGATCTGCGCCTTGGCCCCGGCCAGCGCGGCTTTGTGGTCATCGCTTTTGACCGCGTCGAGCACGGCCTGGGCTTCGCCCAGCTCACCGCGTTCGGCCAGGCAGCGCGCGTACAGGATCAGCGCGGCGGCGTTGGTGTTGTCCTCACCCAGCAAGGCAACCAGCAGCGCTTCTGCGTCGCTGATACGGCCTTCGGCGAACAGAGCCTGAGCCTGCTCAAGCGGATCGGCAGCCGCGGGTGGCGGCATCTTCACATGCGGTTCCAGCATCGCCCGCACCGCCGATTCGGGCTGCGCCCCGGCAAACCCGTCCACCGGCTGGCCGTCCTTGAACAGTACTACCGTCGGCAGGCTCTGAATGCCAAAACGCGCAACGATATCCTGCTCGGCTTCGCAATCAACCTTGGCCAGCAGCAGCTCGCCCTGATAACTCTCGGCAATCTGCGCCAGCATCGGCATCAACGCCTTGCACGGCGCACACCACTCGGCCCAGAAATCCACCAGCACGGGTTTTTCGAATGAGTTCTGAATAACGGCCTGGTCGAAGGTCGCGGTGGTGGCGTCGAAGATGTACGGCGTGGGCTCACTCATGGGGCGTCTCGAATAAAGCGGGAATGGGGCAACTATAAGGGCTGGCGCGGGCGGCTGAAAGCGCGGTGAGTTGAAGATCAGCCCGCTCCCACAGGGGAATGTGATCACCTGTGGGAGCGGGCTTGCCCGCGATGGCCTCAAGAACGCCGCGAATGGTACAGGCTCACCTTGCGAAACTCCCAAGGCTCGGCTAGATCCGGCAGCGTCATCGCATCAAGAATTTCCAGGCGCTTGTAAGCCGGGTGCTGGAAGTCTCTTACCCGTGAATCCGCCACCAGCGCTTCACGGCCACGGCTGAGGAAGTGATCCAGCAACGGCAGGTTGGCGCGGTCGTAGAGCACATCGGCGACCAGGATCAGGTCGAAGCGATCGGGTTCGGCGAAAAAATCTGCTGAATATTTCAGCTCGACACCATTGAGTTCAGCATTCGCCCGGCAAGACGCCAGCGCCAGCGGATCAAGGTCGCAGGCCACCACCTCCAGGGCGCCGGCTTTGACGGCAGCAATACCTGCCACGCCGGAGCCGGCGCCGAAGTCCAGCACGCGTTTGCCAGCGACCCACTCGGGGTTTGCCGCCAGGTAACGTGCCAGTGCGAGGCCGCTGGCCCAGCAGAAACTCCAGTAGGGCGGTTCATGCAGGATGCGTTGGGTTTCTTCCTGGCTGAAGGCGCGGTCCATGTTGTCCGCATCCAACAGCCACAACGACAGCTCGGTGCCCGGCAGAGGGCAGGGCACCAGGTGCGCGTCGCCGATCAGTTTGCTCAACGCGGCTTGCAGGTCCAGCGGTGGCATCATGGTGCCTTGACGAATTGCAGAGGGCCGGTGGTCTGAGTGATCGCCTGAGTGATGCGCACGGCGGGCAGGTGCAGGATCAATTGGCCGGACTGGCTGGCGCGGCCACGCAATTCAACGCGGGCGCCGGCCGGGAAGGCTTCAGGATTGAAGCGCAGGCGGAAGGCTATGGGCTTGCCATTGCCGGTCAACACGCTGCTGGCCAGCAGTTGTTGTGGGCGGTTGCGCTCGTCGATCACCAACAACGCCATTTCGACTTCGGCATTGGCGGGCACGCCGTTGAGGATGCCGCTGATTTCGCGCTGAAACGCCGGCAATGGGCCGAGGTCTTCAATACCGGGCACTTTTTTCTCTTGGGCGGGCGTCGGTTGAGGCGCGGCAGGCTTGGGGGCAGGGCTGCTGCAGGCGACCAGAAAACCGAACAGGGTGAGTAAAACAAGTGGTCGTAACTGCATGTACGGCTCCAGAAAGGGCAAAATCCGTGGCTTTGAAATAAACAAACATAGTAAGCCTGCCTATATACCGTAAAGGCTATGGCTTGTCTTGCGACGGGGATGCGCTACCATGGCCCTCCCTTTATTTGTTGCCTGCCAACCATGCACTGTCCCTTCTGCGGTGCCAACGACACCAAGGTCATTGACTCGCGTCTGGTCGCCGAGGGCGATCAAGTGCGTCGCCGGCGCGAATGCCTGGCCTGCGGTGAGCGTTTCACCACCTTCGAAACCGCCGAACTGGTGTTGCCGCGTCTGATCAAGTCCGACGGCAGCCGCCAGCCTTTCGACGAAGACAAACTGCGCGCCGGTATGCAGCGCGCCCTGGAAAAACGCCCGGTGAGTGTCGAGCGGCTGGAGGCTGCGCTGGTGCATATCAAGCACAAGCTGCGTGCCACCGGCGAGCGCGAGGTCAAGAGCCTGGTGGTGGGAGAATTGGTGATGGGCGAGCTGCAAAAGCTCGACGAAGTCGCCTATATCCGTTTCGCCTCGGTGTATCGACGCTTCCAGGACCTCAATGAGTTCCGCGAAGAAATCGACCGCCTGGCCCGTGAGCCACACAAACAATGACCCAGCCGTCTGCCGAACAAGCCGTGCTCGACGCCCATTACATGGCCCGCGCCCTCGAACTTGCGCGCAAGGGCCTGTACACCACCCACCCCAACCCTCGGGTTGGCTGCGTGATCGTGCGTGACGGGCAGATTGTCGGCGAAGGCTGGCATGTGCGCACCGGTGAACCCCACGCCGAGCCCAACGCCCTGCGCGCCGCAGGCGACAAGGCGCGTGGCGCGACGGTGTACGTGACCCTCGAGCCGTGCAGCCACCACGGGCGCACGCCGCCGTGCGCCGATGCGCTGGTGAGTGCCGGTGTCGCGCGCGTGGTGGCCGGCATGCAGGACCCGAACCCGGAAGTGGCGGGGCGCGGCATGCAGCGTCTGGCTCAGGCCGGTATCGAAACCCGCAGCGGCGTGCTGGAAAAAGAAGCGCGCGCGCTCAATCCGGGTTTCCTGAAACGCATGGAACACGGCCTGCCGTTTGTTCGGGTCAAGCTCGCGATGAGCCTGGACGGTCGTACCGCCATGGCCAGCGGCGAAAGCCAATGGATCACCGGCCCGGCGGCCCGCGCTGCGGTACAACGCCTGCGGGCCGAGGCCAGCGTGGTGCTGACCGGCGCCGACACGGTGTTGGCCGACGGCGCGCGCTTGACCGTGCGCGCCGCCGAGCTGGGCCTGGATGAAGAAACCACCGCGCTGGCCATGTCGCGCCCGCCGTTGCGTGTGTTGATCGATGGCCGCCTGCGCGTGCCGCTCAATGCACCGTTCTTCAAGGCCGGCCCGGCGCTGGTCATCACCTGCGTGACCGCAGAAAACCAGTTCCCCCGCGGCCCCGAGTGCCTGGTAGTGCCGGGCGTTGAAGGGCAGGTTGACCTGCGCTCTGCCTTGGTGGCGCTGGCTGCCCGTGGCGTCAACGAAGTGCTGGTGGAAGCCGGCCCCAGCCTCGCAGGCGCGTTCGCCCAACAAGGGCTGGTGGACGAATACGTGATTTTCGTCGCCGGCAAGTTCCTTGGCTCCGCCGCCCGGCCTTTGCTGGACTGGCCGCTTGAGAAACTGGCCGACGCCCCCCAACTCAAGATCATTGATATGCGCGCTGTAGGCGACGACTGGCGAGTCACTGCCATACCGCTTCCACCAGCGAGCGTATAATTCTGACCGGGCGCTCAAGCGCCCGTCCCGTTTTCAGGAGAAGGCCATGTTCACCGGCATTATCGAATCCATCGGCAGCATTCGCGCCATGACCCCCAAAGGTGGCGACGTACGCCTGCTGGTTGAAACCGGCAAGCTCGACCTCGGCGACGTCAAGCTGGGCGACAGCATTGCCGTCAGCGGCGTGTGCCTGACCGTTATCGAGTTGCCGGGCAACGGTTTTGCCGCCGATGTCAGCCGGGAAACCCTGGACTGCACCGCGATGAACGATCTTGCGGCCGGCAGCCCGGTCAACCTGGAAAAAGCCCTGACCCCGACCACCCGCCTGGGCGGTCACCTGGTCAGCGGCCACGTCGACGGCGTCGGCGAAGTGGTTTCTCGCAGCGAAAACGCGCGTGCCGTGGAATTCCGTATCCGCGCACCCAAAGAGCTGGCCAAGTACATCGCCCACAAAGGCTCGATCACCGTTGATGGCACCAGCCTCACCGTGAACGCCGTGAATGGCGCCGAATTTGAATTGACCATCATTCCTCACACCCTCAGCGAAACCATCATGGCGTCGTACCAGCCGGGTCGCCGGGTGAACCTGGAAGTGGACTTGCTCTCCCGTTACCTGGAACGCCTGTTGTTGGGCGACAAGGCCGCAGAGCCAACCAGCAGTAACATCACTGAAAGCTTTTTGGCCGCCAACGGCTACCTTAAATCCTGACCCAAGGGGGTGCCGCGTGGCGCTCAACAGTATCGAAGAACTGGTTGAAGACATCCGCCAAGGCAAGATGGTCATCCTCATGGATGACGAAGACCGCGAGAACGAAGGCGACATCATCATGGCCGCCGAAGCCTGCCTGCCTGAGCACATCAACTTCATGGCCAAGCACGCCCGCGGGCTGATCTGCATGCCCATGAGCCGTGAGCGCTGCGAACTGCTCAAGCTGCCGTTGATGGCGCCGCGCAACGGGTCGGGTTTCGGCACCAAGTTCACCGTGTCCATTGAAGCAACCACCGGCGTCACCACCGGTATTTCTGCGGCTGACCGCGCTCGCACTGTGCAAGCCGCCGCCGCGAAAGATGCCAAGGCTGAAGACATCGTCAGCCCCGGCCACATCTTCCCGCTGATGGCCCAACCGGGCGGTACCCTCGCGCGTGCCGGTCACACCGAAGCCGCCTGCGACCTGGCGCGCATGGCCGGTTTCGAGCCGAGCGGCGTGATCTGCGAAGTGATGAACGACGACGGCACCATGGCCCGTCGTACTGAACTCGAAGCGTTTGCCGCCGAGCACAACCTCAAGATCGGCACCATCGCCGACCTGATTCACTACCGCATGATCCACGAACGTACCGTTCAGCGGATTGCCGAGCAGCCGCTGGACAGCGAACTGGGCCACTTCAATTTGGTGACCTACCGTGATTCAGTGGAAGGCGACGTGCACATGGCCCTGACCCTGGGCAGCATTTCTGCCGAAGAACCGACGCTGGTGCGCGTGCACAACATGGACCCGTTGCGCGACCTGTTGATGGTCAATCAACCCGGCCGCTGGAGCCTGCGCGCCGCCATGTCTGCGGTTTCCAAGGCCGGCAGCGGTGTGGTGTTGTTGCTCGGTAACCCGGTGGATGGCGACGTTTTGCTTGCGCACATTCGCGAAACCGCCGAGCACACTCAGGTCAAAACACCGACCACCTACAGCATCGTCGGTGCCGGTTCGCAGATCCTGCGTGACCTCGGCGTGCGCAAAATGCGCCTGATGAGTGCGCCGATGAAATTTAATGCGATATCCGGTTTCGATCTGGAAGTTGTAGAATACGTGCCCTCCGAATAAAGGCTGGCGATTCTTGCGCCTTGTTCGCGGTAAAAACATCATTGAGGGACGCACTTTTCGCGTCCCTGCTCTTTAAGAGATTTGTCGAATGACCCTGAAGACCATCGAAGGTACCTTCATCGCCCCTAAAGGCCGCTACGCACTGGTTGTTGGCCGCTTCAACAGCTTCGTGGTTGAAAGCCTGGTGAGCGGTGCCGTGGACGCCCTGGTTCGCCACGGTGTGAGCGAAAGCGATATCACCCTGATCCGTGCCCCTGGCGCCTTCGAAATTCCACTGGTTGCGCAGAAAGTTGCACAGCAGGGTGAATACGCAGCGATCATCGCCCTCGGCGCGGTCATTCGTGGCGGTACGCCACACTTCGAATACGTGGCAGGCGAATGCACCAAGGGCCTGGCCCAGGTGTCCATGGAGTTCGGCGTACCCGTCGCTTTCGGCGTGCTGACCGTGGATTCCATCGAGCAAGCCATCGAGCGTTCCGGCACCAAGGCCGGCAACAAAGGCGCTGAAGCGGCCTTGTCCGCCCTGGAAATGGTTAGCCTGCTGTCGCAACTGGAGGCCAAATGATTTCCGACGAGAGCGATCGTTTCAATCCTCGCGATGAGCGTCCAGCCGACGCCGGCAAACCGTCCAAGAACGAGAAGCGCCGCGCTGCTCGTCAATTGGCCACCCAGGCGCTGTACCAGCGTCAGATGGCCGGTGCATCGCTGAACGAAATCGAAGCGCAGTTTCGCGTCGATAACGACTTCACCTTCGCTGACCTGCCGTACTTTCACGACATCCTGCACGGTGTGTATGCGCACCTGAGCGAGATCGACACGGCCCTGGCACCTTGCCTGGACCTGACCATCGAAGAGCTGGACCCGGTTGAACTGTGCGTGATGCGCCTGTCCACCTGGGAACTGCTGTATCGCGTCGACGTGCCGTACCGCGTGGTGATCAACGAAGGCATCGAACTGGCGAAAGTCTACGGTTCGACCGACGGCCACAAGTTCGTCAACGGCGTGCTCGACAAGCTGGCGCCGCGCCTGCGTGAAGCCGAAGTGAAGGCGTACAAGCGCTGATTTGCGCTTGAGCTGCCAAATGGGCGAGTTTGAGCTGATCCGCAACTACTTCGCCGCCGCGCCATGTGCGCAGGGCGGCGCAGGCATTGCCCTTGGGATCGGCGATGACTGCGCCTTGCTGGCGCTCCCCGCCGGGGAGCAGTTGGCAATCTCTACCGATACCTTGGTGGCCGGCGTGCATTTTGCCGACCCCTGCGATCCCTTTCTGCTTGGCCAGCGCTCGCTGGCCGTGGCAGTCAGCGATCTGGCCGCCATGGGCGCCAACCCCCTCGCGTTTACCCTTGCACTCACTACCCCGACGGTCGACGCCGATTGGTTGCAACGCTATGCACAGGGTTTGAACGCCATGGCGCAAAGCTGCGGCGTAGGCCTGATCGGTGGCGACACCACGCGCGGGCCGTTGAGCCTGACCCTGACCGTGTTTGGCCGCGTGCCGGCCGGCCAGGCGTTGACGCGCAGCGGTGCGCAACCGGGCGACCTGCTGTGTGTGGGCGGCGTACTGGGAGACGCCGCTGGCGCCTTGCCGTTGGTACTCGGCCAACGCAGCGCTGAGGCCGCCATTGCCGAGCCGCTGCTGGCGCATTACTGGTCGCCGCAACCGCAACTGGCGCTGGGCTTGGCGCTTCGTGGCAAAGCGACGTCTGCGATGGATATTTCCGACGGGCTTTTGGCCGATTGCGGGCATATCGCCAGGGCGTCGGCCGTCAGCCTGGTGATCGAGCGTCAGACGCTGCCGTTGTCAGCGGCCTTGCTGGCGTTTGTTGGCGATGACGCAGCCCGCTTGGCCGCGTTGAGCGGGGGCGACGACTACGTGTTGGCGTTCACCCTGCCACTTGCCGAACTGGCGCCGTTGCAGGCGGGCGGTTGGCCGATCCACGTGATTGGCCGGGTCGAGGCCGGGCAGGGCGTGACGCTGCTCGACGCCGATGGGCAAAACATCACCCCGGCGGTTCACGGCTACCAGCATTTTCGCTAGACACACACCGCTGCTGTTCTTCACGCGTGCCAGCCGCTTTGCGCGCCCTCACTTGCATAGAACCGGGGCGAAGGCCAATCGAACCGATTGATCTTTATCAGCGATAATTCAGCTTAAGCGTGTGCAGGAACCTGCTGTTACAATGGCGCCCTCTGTGAAATCTGAAATCAGGAGCACACGGTGCCCGTCGTTTTCGTCGCCGCTTCCAAGCTGCCTACCCCTTTTGCCACGTTCACCATGAACGGCTTTCTCGAAGAAGCCACGGGTCGCGAGCACGTTGTGCTCAGCCTGGGCGACATCGCCGATGGCGCGCCGGTGCTTGGCCGCGTGCACTCCGAGTGCCTGACCGGTGACGCGCTGTTCAGCCAGCGCTGTGACTGCGGCTCGCAACTGGAAGCGGCCATGCGCGCCATCGCCCGCGAGGGCCGTGGCGTGTTGCTGTACTTGCGTCAGGAAGGCCGAGGCATTGGCCTGATGAACAAGATTCGCGCCTACGAGCTGCAAGACGGCGGCGCCGACACCGTGGAAGCCAACGAGCGCCTGGGCTTCGCCGCTGACCAGCGTGACTACGCCATCTGCCTGCCGATGCTCGAATACCTGGGGGTCAAGTCCCTGCGCCTGATGACCAACAACCCGCGCAAGGTCAAAGCCTTGACCGAGATGGGCATCACCGTCGCCGAGCGCGTGCCGCTGCACACCGGGCACAACCCGCACAACAAGCTGTACCTGGCGACCAAAGCCAGCAAGCTCGACCACATGATGGGCAATGAGCATCAGGGCGAGGTTGACCGCGCGTGACCCGTGGCCAGGTGAAACGGCGACTGTCGTTCAATTGGTGGCAGTACCTGGCCCTGGCAGTGCTTCCGCTGTTCGTGCTTAACCTGGTGTTCGGCCAGGCCCAACCTCTGCTTCCCGTGTTGGCCATGCCGTTTTTTATCGCCGGCGTGGCCTCGATGTTTCTGAGCCTGCGATATTTTCACGGCTATAAACACGCGCTGATCGCCACCTCAAAAGCCCTGGATACTCCTGAAGAGCCGGCTGCCTGGATCACCCTCGCGGCCCGTCGGCGCGCGGCCTTGCTGGTGGCCGCACTGCCAGCCTGGATCGGCGCGCTGGCCGTGTTCGTAGGCCTGGAAGCCGTGCCGCTGTTTCTGCTGGCGCTGTCGACGCTGGTGCTGTTTTACCTCTATCGCATCCCGCGTCAGCTGGGATGAAGCGCCACTGGCTGGCGGTTTTGCTGCTGGCCTTCAGCGCCCAGGTGTTGGCGGTCGAGCGTGTGGTCAGCCTGGCGCCGTCGCTGTCTGAAATCGTCGTCGAACTGGGCGCTGCCGATGTGCTGGTGGGCGTGCTCGACGGCGGCGAGAGGCCGGCAGCGTTGGCGAGCGTGCCTTCGGTGGGGCATTACGGCCAGTTGGACATTGAGCGATTGCTCAGCCTCAAGCCTGACTTGATCCTGCTGTGGCCCGGCAGTGTGGGGCCAGCGCAGCGTGAGCAGTTGCAGCGCCTGAACATTCCCGTCTACGTGGCCGAGCCCCATACCCTTGAGCAACTGACCACTCAGGTTCAAGCAATTGCCGGGCAATTGGGGCGCGCTGATGCCGGCCAGGAACTGGCCGCACAGTTACGCCAGCGCCTGGCCGAGTTGCGCCAGCGTTATCGGCGTGACGAGCCATTGCGGGTGTTTTACCAGGTGTGGAACCAGCCGCTGTACACCGTCGGCGGTGGGCAGATCATCAGCGATGCGCTGACGGTGTGCGGGGCGCGCAATGTGTTCGATGACCTCAAGCTGCCCGCGCCGCAGGTGAATATTGAGTCGGTGTTGCAGCGAAATCCCGAGGTGATCCTGGTGGGTGATCAGGCCCGGAAGGATGACTGGAAGGTCTGGCCGGGGACGGCGGCGCGAGTGCGAGTGGTTCCGGACAAGGGCCTGGAGCGGCCCAGCGGGCAAATGCTGGAGGCGGTGGCGAGGTTGTGTCAGGTGATTGCGCCTAACCTGTGAGGCCGCTATCGCAGGCAAGCCAGCTCCCACCTTGGATTTGTAAATACTTTCCAATGTGGGAGCTGGCTTGCCTGCGATGAGGCCACCACAGGCAACAATCAAATCTCCGGCGTCCAGGTCACCCCAAACATCCACACCCGGCCTTCTTCCCGATAATTCTGATTATTCTGAAAGTTCGGGTCCTGATAGCTGTACATCGCCCGGGCATAAGCCTTGTCCAGCACGTTATCTACCTTCACCGACAACACCACTTCCCGACTCACCGCCCAACTGCCGCGCAACCCCAGCAACCCATAACCGCCCAGGCGATGGGTGTTTTCTGCGTCGTCATAGCTGGAACTGACCGCCTGCCAGCTTGCGCCAACGCCCAGTTTGTCGAACTGTCGATCCAGGTCCAGGCTCAGCGTACGCCGTGCCCTGCGCTCCAGGGTGTGGCCGTTCTCTCGATCACGCGGGTCAATCATTGAAAGCCCCAGGTTGCCTTGCCAGCCGAACAACTCTTGCTTGAGCGCTGCCTCGAAGCCATTGATCCGGGCCGATGCCACGTTGCGCGGAATGTAGAAATCCAGCTGTTGCGCAACGATGGCGTCCTTGAGGTCGGTGCGATACAGCGAGGTTTCCAGGCGCGTTGTCTCAGTCAGTTGACTGCGCCATTGCAGCTCATAGCTTTTTGAATGCTCTGGCTTGAGGTTGGGGTTGCTGCTGGCGGGGTAATACAGGTCGTTAAAGCTCGGTGCGCGGAAGCCTTCGCTGTAGGACAGCAACAGATCGTTGTCTGGATTGAGTGGCAGGGTGAGGGTGCCGCTCCAGGTGTTCTGGCTGCCAAATTGCTGGTTAGTGTCGTGGCGCAGGCCCAACTCAGTGGAAAACCGTTCGGCCGCGAAGCGATGCTGGATAAATGCCGCGCGGTTCCAGCGGCTGTCCTCGTCAAATTCAGTGGTGGCGCGCACCCGGTCCTCGTACCAGTCGCCGCCGAGGATCAGGCTGTTACGGTCATCCAGGCTCAGGTCGTTCTGCCAGTTCAGCGAGTCGCGGTAGGTATTGAAGGCGCTGCCCTCATCACTCAGGTGGTCGCGCTTCTTGTCGCGGTTCTCGCTGTGGCCCAGCTCCAGTCTGGTCTGCCAGCGGTCGTTGAGCTTGGCGTCGACATAGCCACTGGCGCTGCTCACCGTGTAGTCGGTGTAGGGCTGTTGGCCGACGGTTTCGAACATGTTGACGTAGCGCCCGAACGGATTGTCATAGTCCGACTTGCCCTGGCCATCCAGCAGGTTCAAGCCGACTTCCACCTCATCGCTCAATGAGTGGCTGAGGTTCAGGCTCAGGGACTTATTGCGGTAGGCGTCATGATCGCCATCGGTGGCAAAGGACTCGTGGGTCCAGTTGATGCCTTGAGTTTCATCCAGGCTGGCACCCAGGTTGAAGCGGGTGCGCTCATCGCCGCCGGATAGGCCGAGGCTGCGCTCCCAGGTCTGGTTGCTGCCAAAGCCCAGGTGCAGGCGTGGGTGAACACCCGCCTGTGCAGTGCGCCGGGTGAAAATCTGGATGACCCCGCCAATCGCATCACTGCCGTAGATCACCGAGCGTGAGCCGCGCAGCACTTCTACCCGCTCAATCTGATCGACGCTCAAATACTGCAACCCACTGTCACCCGAGGTGGCATTGGCGATGCGCTGGCCGTCCACCAGCACCAGGCTCTGGGCGGTCTTGGTGCCACGGATGAAGATCCCCGGCAAACTGCCACGCCCGCCGGTGGACGCGACTTGCACGCCGGGCACGCGGCTGAGCAGGTCGGTCACGCTGCCGGGTTGCAGGCGGTCGATGTCGGCGCGGGTGAACACGGTGTTGGCGGCACTGCTGTCGTTGCGCGCCTGCACCTGACGGTTGGCGCTGATGACCACGTCGGGAAGTTTCAGCGCGTCGTCGCGCTCGAAGGTGTCGGCCAGCAGGTCGGCGGCGGGGAGCAGCAGCAAGGGCAGGGCGAGGCGCAGGCGGGTCATGGGCTGTCCGTAGCATTCAGCAGTCATACAAAACAATGTGGGAGCTGGCTTGCCTGCGATGCAGCCACCTCGGTACATCAGGCAAAACCAGTAGATGCCATCGCAGGCAAGCCAGCTCCCACAAAAGCCAGCCCCCACACTGGACCATGCTTTTGATCTGGCTTTTGATCTTGATCTGAGACGCCCCGTTAACCACGCTCCAAAGCCGGAGTGAGGGCACACCGAGCATTAGCGAGGTGCCGAGTGGTGGGGCGGTGTACCCAAGCCCGGCAAAACCGCCCCCCAAAAACTCACCCCGCCAACAACCAAACCCCCGTCGCCGCCGAAGCCGCCCCCGCCACCCGCACCAACGGCGCCGCCGCCCCCGGCAGAACGCGCACCACCGCGTACCCCGCCGCATGCAAAACAGCCGTAGCAGCGACAAACCCCGCCGCATACGCCCAAGGGCTGGACATGTCCGGCAATTCCAACCCATGCGCCACACCATGAAACAGCGCGAACAACGCCGTCGCACCCACCGCCACAAACAACGGCGGCCGCACCGCCAGTGCCACCGCCAAACCCAGCGCCAGCACCGAAGCAGCAATCCCGCTTTCCAGCGCCGGCAATTGCAGCCCTTCAAAACCGAGCAGGCCGCCAATCAACATGGTGCCGACAAACGCACACGGCAGCGCCCAGCGCGCATTGCCTTGTTGCTGCGCCGCCCACAAGCCGACAGCGACCATCGCCAATAAGTGATCAATGCCGCCCAACGGGTGGCTGACACCGGCCACCCACCCATTATCGCCGTGCCCGGGGTGAGCAAAGGCGAGGGCGGGAGCCAGCAGCAAAGCGGCGGTTGCGAGAAGTTTGTTGAGACCCATGAGCAGGCTCCTTAAAAGGGTGGAATCAGGCAGCAGTCAGCAAGCCCTGACGTTCGATAAAGGCGACGATTTCTTCCAGGCCGACGCCGGTTTTCTGGTTGCTGAACACAAAGGGTTTACCGTTGCGCATGCGCGTGGTGTCGCTGTTCATCAACTCAAGAGAAGCGCCGACCAGAGGCGCCAGGTCGATCTTGTTGATCACCAGCAAGTCGGATTTGCAAATACCGGGCCCGCCTTTGCGCGGCAGCTTGTCGCCGGCAGACACGTCGATCACATAGATCGTCAGGTCCGACAGTTCAGGGCTGAAAGTAGCTGACAAGTTGTCGCCGCCAGACTCCACCAGAATCAGGTCCAGGCCGGGGAAGCGGCGGTTGAGCTGGTCGACGGCTTCAAGGTTGATCGAGGCGTCTTCGCGAATCGCCGTGTGCGGGCAGCCGCCGGTTTCCACGCCGATGATGCGCTCCGGCGCCAAAGCCTGGTTGCGTACCAGGAAATCGGCGTCTTCGCGGGTATAGATGTCATTGGTGACCACCGCCAGGTTATAGCGATCGCGCAGCGCCAGGCACAGGGCCAGGGTCAGGGCGGTCTTGCCGGAGCCCACCGGGCCACCGATGCCGACGCGCAGGGGTTGTGTGTTCATATCTGATTCTCCTAGGAACGGAACAGGCGGCTGTACTGGCGCTCGTGGGCCATGCACGCCAGGGACAGGCCAAACGCGGCGCTGCCCACGTGGTTGGGGTCGATGCGGGCGGCGTCCTGCTGGGCGTGTTGCAGCAAGGGCAGCAGTTCACTGGTCAAGCGTTGCGCGGCTTGCTGGCCCAGAGGCAGGGTTTTCATCAGCACGGCCAATTGGTTTTCCAGCCAGCTCCACAGCCAGGCGGCGAGGGCGTCGTCGGGGCTGATGGCCCAGGCGCGGGCGGCCAGGGCCCAGCCTAAAGCCAGGTGAGGTTCGGCCCGTTGTTCAAGAAAGCTGCGCGCGGCCGCGTCCAGTTCGGGCAGGCCGTTGAGCAGTTGTTGCAGGGAATAACCCATCTGCCGGCTTTCCTGGTACAGCTCACGCGTTTCGCGGCTGGCGCGATGCTCCTCGCACAGTTGCACCAGCTGTGACCAATCCTCATCCGCCGCGGCGCGGCAGTGGGCGAGTAACAACGGGGCTTCAAAGCGGGCGAGGTTGAGAGACAGCTGATCACTGATCCAGCGCCGAGCGCTGGCCGCATCGTTGACGCGGCCATTTTCCACGGCCATTTCCAGGCCTTGGGAATAGCTGTAGCCGCCAATCGGCAATTGCGGACTGGCCAGACGCAGCAGCGCCCAGGCCTTGTTCACAGGCGTACGCCGAACTGATGCAGTTTGGGCGGGTAGTTGAAGTCTTCGTCGCCATGGCGCGAATGGTGGTGGCCGCCGCCGTAGGCGCCATGTTCCGGCTGAAACGGCGCTTCAATGGTTTCAGTGGTGGCGCCCAACTGATCCAGCATGGCTTTGAGCACGTAGTCATCGAGCAGGCGCAGCCAGCCGTCGCCAACCTGCAAGGCCACATGGCGGTTGCCGAGGTGGTAGGCGGCGCGGGTCAGTTCAAACGCATTGGTGCAGGTGACGTGCAGCAGTTGTTCAGGGCGAGCACGCACGCGTACGACACGTCCGTCTTCGGCCTGTAGGCATTCGCCATCGTGCAGCGGCGGCTGGCCGCGCTCCAGAAACAAGCCGACGTCTTCACCGTCGGCACTGAAACAGCGCAGACGGCTCTTGCTGCGGGCCTCGAAGTTCAGCAGCAACTCGGCGGCCCAGAGGGCTTGGGGGGCGATTCGGCGGTGGATCACCAGCATCAGAAGGCTTCCAGCTATGAGCGATAAGAGAGCCAGAGCAAGGGGCTTGCCAACCCTGAAGGCAAGTAGGAAATCCCTGTAGGCAGGCACGGACATGCCACCGAATGGGGCATCAGCACATTAGGGTGGTGTTTCAATTTGGTGCGTGACTGACTGTATAGCCCCGGATGGGGGCGTTTTGCGTTGAGATCCACTACCTGCGGCGTGAAATATCTTTCATCTGTTCCTTTCAGATTTGTCCTACGAGCATCAAGGATTCCCCCTTCCAGAAATTACGCGCTGTTTGATTAGGATTTGCGCCGTGTTTAATTCACTGCGACGTCCATCATGTTCAAATCTTTTTTGTGTGTAGTCATTGTCAGCCTGGCCTGTGCCATTCCCTCGGCGTCGGCCATGTTCGAGCCGCGCGCGACCTCCATCGACAACGTGATCGACCGCGCCCACGAGTTGCTCGGCACGCCTTATAAAGCGGGCGGGCGCTCAACGGATCGCGGGTTTGATTGCAGCAGTTTTCTGGTCTATCTGTTCAAGACAGAAGCCGATATCCAGTTACCCCGAACCACCACCGACATGCACCGTTCAACCGCCGCGACCATCAAACGCAGTGCGCTCAAGCCTGGCGATGCCGTGTTCTTTTCGGGTAATGGGCGCGGTCGGGTCAGCCATGTGGGCCTTTATATAGGCCAGGACAAGTTCATCCACTCACCCAGTAGCGGCAAGCGCGTGCGTATCGATTCGTTGAGCAACAGCTACTGGAAGAAGAGCTACACCACCGCCAAGCGTTTTCACACCGCAGGCTGATCGGCTTACTCAGTGCTGCCCAACCCTTGCCAGTGCTTGAGCCCGATAAAGATAAAGCGCAACTGCTGGGTGATTTTCGCCTGAGGCGTGAGGTGGGCGGGTAGCGCCTCGGCCGGCGGGTCGATGATGTCGGGCAGGGTCGCGAACACACTTTTTACGATCAGGTCGGCCATCACGTGCAGGCCTTCGGCATCCAGATGCTGGAGCTTGGGCATGGAGGTCAGGTCGGCCGCGAGGTCGCGGGTGATGTCTTCGCGCAGCGCTCCAATGGCTTGGCGCACGGCGAGGCAGCCGCCGTATTGCTCGCGGGCCAGGAACAGGAATTGCGATCGGTTGGCCGAGACCACATCCAGAAAGATACGCACGGACGCATCAATAATGCCGCCCATCACGAATTCGTTATGGCGCACCAGGCGAATCGTGGCGCGGAAAGTCTGGCCGACTTCACTCACCAGTACCAAACCCAGTTGGTCCATGTCGTCAAAATGACGATAGAACCCTGTCGGCACGATGCCGGCGGTCTTCGCCACTTCGCGCAGGCTGAGGCTGCCAAACCCTCGGCCACACTCCATCAGATGGCGGGCTGCGTCCATCAGGGCGAGGCGGGTCTGTTGCTTCTGTTCGGCGCGGGGCAGCATTGGCGGGTGGGCTTTGTCGGCAAGTACAGCGACGCACTCTAGCAAAACAGCTTTGCCGGCGTCGAACTTGGCAGGCGTCAGGCGTGATGCGGTTTATAAAAAAGCAAAAGCCCGATCGGCAGATCGGGCTTTTTTCTGGGCCACCACGGGTTAGCTCTGCGCTTGATGCAGTTCTTGCAGGCGGTCCGAACCACCTTCAGCAACACCTTCGGTGTAAGCGCGTTCGTTGGCTTGTTCAGCGCCGCCTTCTACCAGACCTTTCTGTTCCAGGCGATCACGGCCACCTTCAGCAACGCCTTCGGTGTAAGCACGTTTGTTGGCATGTTCCGAACCATTTTCAGCAACAGCGCCTTTGGCGTAGTCACGGTTTTCATCTTCTTGCGAACCGCTGCGAGCCAGGGTCTGGCTGGATTCAACGGCTTGAGCCTTGTTCTGTGGGGTAGCTTGTTCAGCGGCTGGCAGGGCAAAGGCACTGGAAGCGAGAACAGACAGCAGGGCGACAGCGAGTACTTGGCGTTTCATGATGGGTTGCTCCTTAGGAGGGCGATAAAGTGGGTACAGGGCTAATGCTACTCTCGATAAGTCGATATGAAAGTTCATAAACACAATGGTAATAATCAACAGAATTGATTGTTCTCGGCAGAGGCTCTAGGCCGGACCTCTCAAGCCCGCGGTTTTGCACCAAGGTGGGTATTTTCGACCCGTTCGTGGGTAACACTGGTGCAGTGTTAAGGGTTCGGATGATCAGGGCTGTAGGAAAAATTGCTTTTTTTACGGTTAATTCGGTTTCTGGCTAAACCCCGGCGCCGTTTGCCAGTCGTAGCCCTATAAGCTGTAGTCACAAGGTGCGCCGCAGCGTGCACCCTCAGTCGTAATCAGGAGTCATGTGCAATGACGCGCACTCGTAAAATCGTCGCCTGGAGCTGCGCCAGCTTCGTTCTGTTAATCGCCGTAGTGGTCTTGGTGCTGGTGTTTTTTGACTGGAACCGCATCAAGCCGCCGCTCAATGCCAAGGTTTCCGAAGAGCTGCATCGACCCTTCGCCATCAATGGCAACCTGGCGGTAGTGTGGGCGCGCGAGCCCGAGGAAGGCGGCTGGCGTTCCTGGGTGCCGTGGCCCCACGTGATTGCTGAAGACCTGACCCTTGGCAACCCCGATTGGTCGAAAAAGCCGCAAATGGTCACGCTGAAAAAAGTCGAATTGCGCATTTCGCCCCTGGCGCTACTGGTGCAGCGCGTGGTGATTCCGCGCATCGACCTCACCGAGCCGAGCGCCGACCTGCAGCGCCTGGCCGATGGCCGCGCCAACTGGACCTTCAAATTCGACCCCAAAGACCCCAACGCCGAGCCTTCCAGCTGGGTGGTGGACATCGGCGCCATCGGCTTCGACAAAGGCCACGTGACCCTCGATGACCAAACCCTCAAGACCCAACTCGATGTGATCATCGACCCACTGGGCAAACCGATTCCCTTCGGCGAAATCGTCGGCGACGCCGATGCAAAGAAAGCCCTGGAGAAAGGCTCGGCGCCTCAGGACTACGCGTTTGCCCTCAAGGTCAAAGGCCAGTACCACGGCCAGAAACTCGACGGCACCGGCAAAATTGGTGGCCTGCTGGCCCTGCAGGACGCGGCCAAACCGTTCCCGCTGCAAGCCCAGGTCAAGATTGCCGATACCAGCATCGCTATCGCCGGTACCCTGACCGACCCACTAAACCTGGGTGCCCTGGACCTGCGCCTGAAACTGGCGGGCGCAAGCCTGGGCAACCTCTACCCGTTGACGGGCGTTACCCTGCCGGACTCCCCGGCGTACTCCACCGATGGTCACTTGATCGCCAAGTTGCATGACGCCAATGGCGCGTCGTTCACCTATGAAAACTTCAACGGCAAGATCGGCAACAGCGATATCCATGGTGACCTGGGCTACGTCGCCAGCAAGCCACGGCCGAAGCTCACCGGCGCTCTGGTCTCCAACCAACTGCTGATGGCTGACCTTGCACCCCTCATCGGTGCCGACTCCAACGCCAAGCAAAAAGCCCGTGGCGGCGAAAGCAAGCAGCCGGCTACCAAAGTGCTGCCGGTCGAGGAGTTCCGTACCGAGCGCTGGCGCGATATGGACGCCGACGTGGACTTCACCGGCAAGCGCATCGTGCACAGCGCCGAGCTGCCCTTCACCGACCTCTACACCCACTTGGTGCTCAACGATGGCACGTTGAGCCTGGAACCCCTGCGCTTTGGTGTAGCGGGCGGCAAGCTGGACGCGCAGATTCGTCTGAATGGCCGCACTACGCCGATGGAAGGCCGCGCCAAACTCACCGCGCGCAACTTCAAGCTCAAGCAGTTGTTCCCGACCTTCGAACCGATGAAAACCAGCTTTGGTGAACTCAACGGCGACGCGGATATTTCCGGGCGTGGCAACTCCGTGGCCGCACTGTTGGGCACCTCCAACGGTGACCTGAAAATGCTCATCAACGACGGCGCCATCAGCCGTGGGCTGATGGAAATTGCCGGGCTCAACGTGGGCAACTACGTGGTGGGCCGCCTGTTCGGCGACAAGGAAGTGAAGATCAACTGCGCAGCGGCAGACTTCGGCATCAAGACCGGCCTGGCGACCACTCGCCTGTTTGTGTTCGATACCGAGAACGCGATCATCTACATCGATGGCACCGCGAACATGGCCAGCGAGCAGCTTGACCTCACCATCACGCCGGAATCGAAGGGCTTTCGCCTGTTCTCCCTGCGTTCGCCGCTGTACGTCAACGGCCCGTTCATCAAGCCCAATGCCGGTGTGAAAGCCATTCCGTTGGCATTGCGCGGCGCGGGCATGGTGGCGCTGGGCGTGATTGCCGGCCCGGCCGCTGGCCTGTTGGCACTGGTTGCTCCCAGCGGCGGAGAGCCGAACGAATGCGCGCCGCTGCTGCAACAGATGAAGGAAGGCAAGGCGCCAAAAACCGTGAAGGGCTAACGGACCAAGCCGGGTACAAAAATGTGGGAGCTGGCTTGCCTGCGATAGCGGTGTAACAGTCGATACATGGGCTGCCGCTCAGACGCTATCGCGGGCAAGCCCGCTCCCACATTTGATTGGCGGTGTTGCGGACAAAAAAAAGGGGGGCCTGATTTATCAGGTCCCCCTTTTTGTACCGCCAATTACAAGCTGCTGAGAATGTCCGCCATGTCGTCGGCGTGCTCTTCTTCCTGAGCGAGGATTTCTTCAAACAGGCGGCGAGTGGTCGGGTCCTTGTCGCCGATGTACTGAATGATCTCGCGGTAGCTGTCCACCGCGATACGCTCAGCCACCAGGTCTTCGTAGACCATTTCCTTCAGGTTGTTACCGGCCACATATTGAGCGTGGGAGTTTTTCGACAACAGGTCCGGGTTGAACTCCGGCTCGCCGCCCAGTTGCACGATGCGCTCGGCCAGCTTGTCGGCGTGCTCGGCTTCCTGGGTCGCGTGCTCAAGGAATTCCTCAGCCGCCACATGCGCTTTCACGCCGGAGGCCATGAAATAGTGGCGCTTGTAACGCAATACACAGACCAGTTCAGTGGCCAGCGAAGCGTTGAGCAAGCGAATGATTTCTTCGCGGTCAGCGTCGTAACCTTCAGTCACGGCACCGTTTTCGACGTTCTGGCGGGCGCGTTCGCGCAGGGTCGCAACGTCAGTCAAGTGTGCTTCAGTCATCTCAATCTCCTGGTGCTAATCCGGTTTTACGCCACGCTCTGCTGGCGTGATCGCTCCAACTTGTGAGTGCTGCGCGCAGCAAAAAGTTTTATTGGATTTGCCCGGATGTGTCACAACCTCGTCGCGCAGTTGGGCTAACCTCATTTTACCGCCTTTGGATCACGGACGTTTGCTTCATGTCGCAGCCGTTAGCTACACGTTACCCGCTGGTATTGGTGCCTGGCATGCTCGGGTTTGTGCGCGTCGGGTTCTTTCCCTATTGGTACGGCATCGTGCCGGCCCTGCGCGCAGGGGGGGCGCAGGTGTATCCCGTGCAGGTGGCGCCGCTGGATTCCAGTGAAGTGCGCGGCGAGCAATTGCTGATCCAGATTGAGCAGATTCGCCGTGAGACAGGCGCCGACAAAGTCAACCTGATCGGCCATAGCCAGGGCGCCTTGACCGCACGTTACGCGGCGGCCAAACGCCCGGAATGGGTGGCGTCCGTGACCTCGGTGGCCGGGCCGAATCACGGCTCGGAGCTGGCGGACCATATCCACGCCCACCACCCGGCAGACAGCGTGAAGGGCCGAATCATGAGCGCGCTGTTTCATTGGGTCGCCTGGGTGATGGGCGTGCTCGAAACCGGCTATCGCGGGCCGCGCTTCAAGGCGGATTTGCAGGCCTCGCATCATTCCCTGACCAGCGCCGGCGTGGCGTTGTTCAACCGCCAATATCCCCAAGGCTTGCCGCACACCTGGGGCGGGCAGGGCCTGGAGGAGGTCAACGGCGTGCGCTATTACTCGTGGTCTGGCACGTTGCAGCCGGGCAAGACCGACCGTGGACGCAACCTGCTGGACGGCACGAATCGCAGCTGTCGGCTGTTTGCGCGCAGTTTTGTGCGCGAGAAGGGGCAGTGCGACGGCATGGTTGGGCGCTACAGCTCTCATCTGGGCACGGTCATTGGCGATGACTACGCCCTGGACCACTTCGATATCGTCAACCAGTCGCTGGGGCTGGTGGGCAAGGGCGCGGAGCCGATTCGGTTGTTTGTCGAGCATGCGCAGCGGTTGAAGGCTGCTGGGGTTTAGCCGGGGACCGCGTTATCGTTCATCGCAGGCAAGCCAGCTCCCACCTGGTGATGTGGAAACCCAATCAAATGTGGGAGCTGGCTTGCCTGCGATGGCGGTGGTTCAGGCCACACTAACCTTCTGCCTGACCGGCGTAGTCCAGCGCTCTGACAAAATCACCCCTCCCAGCGTCAGCAACCCGCCGACCAGGTGATACGGCGCCAATTCCTCCTTCAACACCACCGCCGCAATCAGCGCGGTGATCAGCGGCAGCAAGTTGAAAAACAGCGTGGTCCGACTCGGCCCCAGGGTTTTGATGGAGTGCATCCACGCCAGCGGCGCCAGCATCGACGCCAGCAAACAGGCGTACAGAATCAGCGGAATATTCGCCCAGCCCAACCCCGCTTTCGCCGAAAACAGGAACAGCGGAAACAGCACCACCACCGCCACCAGTATCTGCAAATACAGCAACACCAACGGCGGCAGGCGCAGCTGCCATTTTTTCAGCAGGGTGCTGTAGACCGCGTAGGCCAGGGTGGCGATCAACATCATGCCGTCGCCCAGGTTGACCCCATGTTGCAGCAAGGCGCCGAGGCTACCGGCTGAAACCACCACCACCACGCCGGCAAACGACAGCACTGCACCGGTCAGCGCGCCAAAGGTCAGGCGCTGGCCGAGGCTGATGATCGCCGCCGTCAGGGCCATCAACGGCATCAGCGACAGGATGATGCCCATGTTGGTCGCCGTGGTGACCGTCGCCGCGTAGTAGGCCAGGCTTTGGTAAACCGCCATGCCGAGCACGCCGAGAATGAAGATTTTGCCCAGGTTCGGGCGAATCAGCGGCCAATTGGCAATTACCGGTTTGAGCATGAACGGGGTGAACAGCAGCGCCGCCAGCACCCAGCGGTAAAAGCCGATCTCGGCGGGGAAGATCGAGCCCACGGCGAGCTTATTGACCACGGTGTTGCCGGCCCAGATAAAAATGGCCAGCAGGGGATACGCGTATTGCATCGAAGGAACCAGATAGGGTGTTGAGCCGGGATTATCCCTTGTCTGGATCGAAGCCTATACTGCGAACCAGACAAACGACCTCTGTATGCAGACAACATGCCCCGACACACCATACGCCTCGCGGATTTCCCCAGCCTGCCAAGCCCCGTGTACTTCCGCTATTCCGATTTGGCCCCTGATACTGAGTGCACGCCGCATCAGCACTTCTGGGGGTCGCTGGATTATTCGGCCAGCGGCGTCATGCGCATGGAAGTGGCCGGCAACCGCTTCATGTCGCCGCCGCAGTACGCGGTATGGATTCCTCCCTGTACCGAGCACAGCTCCTACAACGCCCAGGCGATTGTCTATCGTTCGGTAGGCCTGGCCCCGGAACTCTGCGAGCAACTGCCGCAGGCGCCGTGCACCTTGGCGATCAGTGACATTCTCAAGGCTATCCTTGGCGACTTTGCCCGGCGCGACGTCAACATTCCGCAAACCGAAGCGGATGTCCGACTGGCGCATGCGTTGGTGGACCAGCTCAAACAGGCGCCGATTCACGATTGCTTCCTGCCCTATGCCCGTCATCCCGGTTTGTTGGGTGTACTCGAAAGCATGCAGGCTGACCCCGGCGACAATCGGCCCCTGGCGCAGTGGGCCGAGCAGGTGCATGTCAGCGAGCGCACCCTGGCGCGCCAGTTCGTGCGGGAAGTGGGCATGAGCTTCGGCGAATGGCGCCAGCGCCTGCGTTATCTGGCCGCCATCGAAGCCCTCGACAGCGAACACAGCGTGCAACATGTAGCCTTCGACCTGGGTTACAGCACCGCGTCGGCCTTCATCGCGATGTTCCAGCGCCACGCCGGCTGCACCCCGGAGCAATACCGTCGGTCGAATATTCGCAGCCGCTAGAGATGTAACAGCCTTTGACTACACTGCCGTGTAGGCCGTGCCCTTTCGGCACGGTAACAGGGAGAAAACTCTATGAAGATCCTGCGAATTCCGCTGTTGATGATGGGCCTGCTGTTATGTTCCCAAGGGTTTGCCGCCACCGCTCAGCAAAACAAAATGACCACCTGCAACGCTGAAGCCACCACCAAGACCCTCAAAGGCGACGACCGTAAAGCCTTTATGAAAACCTGCCTGTCGGCACCAGCGGCCAACGACGCCAAGACCCTGACCCCGCAGCAACAGAAGATGAAAGACTGCAATGCTTCGGCGAAAACACAGGCGCTGACCGGCGAGGCGCGTAAAACCTTTATGAGCACTTGCCTCAAAGGTAGCTGACGCTGGAGATCAATTGTGGGAGCAGGCAAGCCAGCTGCCACAATTGATTGCATTCGCACCCGATACTCTCGCTTGATTCCCTCAAGGCTGGCAGACTGCCCTTCCTTTAACGCCGTTCGTTTTGAGGCTGTATGCCAACGTTTTCGCAGCGTCACGTGTTGTTGCTGGTCAGTTGCATCATTATTTTCGGTGGATTACTGCTGGTCCTGCCGCTCAAGTTGTTGCCTAGCCTGTTGGCCGGTCTGCTGGTGTATGAGCTGGTCAATATGCTCACCCCGCAGTTGCAACGCCTGATCGAAGGCCGGCGTGCGCGTTGGCTGGCGGTGGCTTTGCTCGGCACCTTGATCGTCAGCGTGCTGACCCTGATCTTCGCCGGCGCCATCAGCTTTCTGCTTCACGAAGCCGAAAATCCCGGAGCGTCCCTCGACAAATTCATGGGGGTGGTCGACCGCGCGCGCGGGCAACTGCCGCCGTTCATCGACGCCTACCTGCCCGCCAGCGCCGCCGAATTCCGCGTGGCCATCGGCGACTGGCTGAGCAAGCACCTGAGCGAACTGCAGCTTGTGGGCAAGGACGCCGCGCACATGTTCGTCACCTTGCTGATCGGCATGGTGCTCGGCGCGATCATCGCCTTGCAGCGCGTGCCCGACCTGACCAAACGCAAACCGTTGGCCGCCGCCTTGTTCGACCGCCTGCACCTGCTGGTCCAGGCCTTTCGCAACATCGTCTTCGCCCAGATCAAGATCGCCGCGCTCAACACCGCCTTTACTGCGATCTTCCTGGCCGTGGTGCTGCCGCTGTGCGGGATTCACCTGCCGCTGACCAAAACCCTGATCGTGCTGACCTTCCTGCTCGGCCTGCTGCCGGTGATCGGCAACCTGATGTCCAACACGCTGATCACCATCGTCGCATTATCGCTGTCGATCTGGGTGGCAGTGGCGGCGTTGGGGTATTTGATTGTGATCCACAAGGTCGAATACTTCCTCAACGCGCGGATCGTGGGCGGGCAGATCAGTGCCAAGTCGTGGGAATTGCTGTTGGCAATGCTGGTGTTTGAGGCGGCATTCGGCCTGCCGGGCGTGGTGGCGGGGCCGATTTACTATGCGTATCTCAAGAGCGAGCTGAAGCTCGGCGGGATGGTTTAAGCCTTGATGTTGCCTGAGCTGACGCCATCGCGGGCAAGCCCGGCTCCCACATTTGGAATGCATTCCAGTGTGGGAGCCGGGCTTGCCCGCGATAGGGGCGCCACGGTCTCTGAGCTAGAACTCAGCAGCCGTACCGCTTACTGGCTTCGATAGCGAGACCGCTGCCGATACTGCCAAAGATATTCCCTTCCACATGCCGCGCATTCGGCAACATTGCCGAGATGCTGTGGCGCAGTGCCGGAATCCCGCTGGAACCACCGGTAAAGAACACCGTGTCCACCTGCTCGACACTCACCGTTGCATCGTTAAGCAATTGCGTAACACTGGCGCGTATGCGTTCGAGCAACCCGTCAATCGCTGACTCAAACAGCGCCCGGCTCAGTTCAACACTCAGCCCCGGCTCAACCCGGTCGAGCAGCACGTGGCGGCTGTCTTCGTGGGTCAGCTGGATCTTGGTTTCTTCCACTTCCATCGCCAGCCAGTGGCCCGCGCGCTGTTCAATCAATTTGAACAGGCGGTCGATGCCGCCGGTGTCTTCGATGTCGTAGCGCATGCTGCCCAGGGCCAGCTGGGATTTTTGCGAATACACCGAGTTGATGGTGTGCCAGGTGGCGAGGTTCATGTGGTGGCTGGTGGGCATGTAGGCGCCGCTTTTCATGCGGCTGCCGTAGCCGAACAGCGGCATCATGCCTTGCAGGCTGAGCTGTTTGTCGAAGTCGGTACCGCCAATGTGCACGCCGCCAGTGGCGAGGATGTCATCCTGGCGGTTGTCGTTGTGGCGACGATCCGGGGACAGGCGCACCAGCGAGAAGTCGGACGTACCACCGCCGATGTCGACAATCAGCACCAGCTCTTCTTTCTGGATGGTCGACTCGTAGTCGAAGGCTGCCGCAATCGGCTCGTACTGGAACGAGATGTCTTTAAAACCGATCTTGCGCGCTACGTCCACCAGGGTGTTTTCGGCTTCCTGGTCGGCCATCGGGTCGTCATCGACGAAAAACACCGGGCGGCCCAAAACCACTTCTTCGAACTCCCGGCCGGCGGTGGCTTCAGCGCGGCTCTTGAGTTGGCCAATAAACAGCGCCAGCAGGTCGGTAAAGGGCATCGCGGTGCCGAGCACGCTGGTGTCGTGCTTGATCAACTTGGAACCCAGCAGGCTTTTGAGCGAGCGCATCAGCCGGCCTTCGTAGTTTTCCAGGTATTCGTGCAGCGCCAGGCGGCCGTACACCGGGCGGCGCTCCTCGAAGTTGAAGAACACCACCGACGGCAGGGTGATTTTGTCGTCCTCCAGCGCGATCAGCGTTTCCATGCCGGGACGAATCCAGCCGACGGTGGAGTTGGACGTGCCGAAGTCGATACCGCAGGCACGGGCTGGGGATGAGTTTTCCATGACAATCAGGTTCCGGTTGAAAAACGGCCGCGCAGTGTATGCCAGTCGAGGCCGGATGCGTAGGCCGACCATCCGTTAAATCGTGCTTGAAACCTGGGGATTTGCCCCCACATCTGCTGCATACGGCAAGTGCCGATAACACTTTGACGCACCCCCCAGGCCACATCACTCAACAGGTGCAAAGCAGCGCACGTTGTGCCCCGGGCTGTGCGATCTCGATTCAGGAAGGTGAACCGCCGATGGATTTCAAAGATTACTACAAGATACTGGGTGTCGAGCCGAGCGCCGATGACAAGGCAATCAAGGCCGCCTATCGCAAGCTCGCACGCAAATATCATCCGGATGTAAGCAAGGAAAAAGACGCCGAAGAGAAATTCAAGGACGCGTCCGAAGCCTATGAGGCGCTTAAAAGCGCCGACAAGCGCGCCGAATATGATGAGCTGCGCAAATACGGCCAGCATGGCCAGCCGTTCCAGGGGCCACCGGGCTGGCAGAGCCGTGGCGGCTTTGGCGGCGGTCAGGACACGGGCGACTTCTCGGACTTTTTCAGCTCGATCTTCGGCTCGCGCGGCGGCGGTTTTGAAGGCGCTCAGCGCCGTCCTGCCGGGCGTAAAGGCCAGGACGTGGAAATGCAGCTGACCGTGGCGCTCGAAGAAACGCTGTCCACCGAGTCCAAGCAGATCAGCTTCCAGGTGCCGCAATACGACGGCTCGGGCCGGCATGTCAGCAACACCACCAAGAGCCTGAATGTGAAGATCCCCGCCGGCGTGGCCGACGGTGAGCGCATCCGCCTCAAGGGGCAGGGCGCGCCGGGCATTGGCGGCGGCCCCAACGGTGACCTGTACCTGATCATCAAGTTTGCGGGGCATTCCAGATTTGAAGTGGAAGGCGAAAACCTGGTGATCACCCTGCCGTTGGCACCGTGGGAACTGGCGCTGGGGGCTGAAGTGGCCGTGCCCACGCTGACCGGCAAAATCAACCTCAAGGTGCCCGCCGGCAGCCAGAACGGCCAGCGCATGCGCGCCAAGGGCCATGGTTTGTTGAACAAGGCCGGTGAACGCGGCTTCCTGTACATCCAGCTCAAGGCTGTGATGCCCAAGCAGGCCGATGACGAGACCATCGCGCTGTGGCAGGAGCTGGCGAAGAAGGCCGCGTTCAACCCACGGGAAAACTTCTGAAAACAAAGGCCCGCGCTGACTAGCCAGCGCGGGCCTCTGAGGCGGCCATGCGCAACCCGCTCAGAACAGGAAATACCGCTGCGCCATCGGCAACACCTCGGCCGGTTCACACCACAGCAACACGCCATCGGCCTTGACCTGATAGGTCTGCGGGTCAACCTCGATGTCCGGCAGGTAATCGTTGTGGATCAAATCGGTTTTCTGCACGTTGCGGCAACCCTTGACCACGGCTATCTGCTTCTTCAACCCCAGCGCTTCGGGCAGCCCGGCGTCCTCGGCGGCCTGGCTGATAAAGGTCAGGCTGGTGGCGTGCAGCGAGCTGCCGAAGCTGGCGAACATCGGGCGGTAATGCACTGGCTGCGGCGTCGGGATCGAGGCGTTGGCGTCGCCCATCAGGCTTGAGGCAATCGCGCCGCCCTTGAGGATCAGGGTCGGCTTGATGCCAAAAAACGCCGGGCGCCACAGCACCAGGTCGGCCCATTTACCGACTTCGATGGAGCCAACAATATGGCTCACGCCGTGGGTGATCGCCGGGTTGATGGTGTACTTGGCGATGTAGCGTTTGGCGCGGAAGTTATCGTTGCCAGGGCCATCGCCGGGCAACGGGCCACGCTGTTTTTTCATCTTGTCGGCGGTCTGCCAGGTGCGCGTGATCACTTCGCCGACGCGGCCCATGGCCTGGCTGTCGGAGCTGATCATCGAGAACGCGCCAAGGTCGTGCAGGATGTCTTCGGCGGCGATGGTCTCGCGGCGGATGCGGCTTTCAGCGAAGGCCACGTCTTCAGCAATGCTGGGGTCCAGGTGATGGCAGACCATCAGCATGTCGAGGTGTTCGTCGATGGTGTTGCGCGTGAATGGCCGCGTCGGGTTGGTGGAGCTGGGCAGCACGTTGGCGAAGCCGCAGGCCTTGATAATGTCCGGCGCGTGACCGCCACCGGCACCCTCGGTGTGGTAGGTGTGGATGGTGCGACCCTTGAGTGCGGCCAGGGTGGTTTCGACGAAGCCGGACTCGTTGAGCGTGTCGCTGTGAATCGCCACTTGCACGTCGTAGTCGTCGGCAACGTTCAGGCAGTTATTGATACTGGCCGGGGTAGTGCCCCAGTCTTCGTGCAGCTTCAAGCCAATGGCGCCGGCCTTGACCTGCTCGATCAACGGTTCCGGCAAACTGGCGTTGCCCTTGCCGGTGAAACCGATGTTCATCGGGAACGAATCACTGGCTTGCAGCATGCGCGCCAGGTGCCATGGGCCGGAGGTACAGGTGGTGGCGTTGGTGCCGGTGGCCGGCCCGGTGCCGCCGCCGATCATGGTGGTGACGCCGCTGGTCAGTGCTTCTTCGATCTGCTGCGGGCAGATGAAGTGCACGTGGCTGTCGATGCCGCCAGCGGTGAGGATCATGCCTTCGCCAGCGATTACTTCGGTGCTGGCGCCGATGGACATGGTCACGCCGGGCTGGATGTCCGGGTTACCGGCTTTGCCGATGGCGTGGATGCGACCGTTTTTCAGGCCGACGTCGGCCTTGACGATGCCCCAGTGGTCGATGATCAGCGCGTTGGTGATCACCGTGTCGACCACTTCGTGGGCGAGCAGCTGGCTCTGGCCCTGGCCGTCACGGATAACCTTGCCGCCGCCGAATTTCACTTCTTCGCCATAGACAGTGAAGTCCTGTTCGACTTCGACAAACAATTCGGTGTCGGCCAGGCGGACCTTGTCACCGGCGGTGGGGCCGTACATGTCGGCGTAGGCTTGGCGGCTGATTTTCATGTGGTTGCCCTGAAATATTTGTGTTGAATGTGATTGCGCTATCGCAGGCAAGCCAGCTCCCACATTTGAATGCATTCACATTCCAAAGGTGGGAGCTGGCTTGCCTGCGATGAGGCCCTAAAGGTCGCCCATGATTCGTCCCGCAAATCCAAATACCCGCCGCCCGCCGCTCAAATCCACCAATTCCACTTCACGACTCTGCCCCGGCTCAAACCGCACCGCCGTGCCCGCTGGAATATTCAAACGCATGCCACGGCTTGCGGCGCGATCAAACGTCAGCGCGTCATTGGTCTCGAAAAAATGGTAATGCGAGCCCACCTGAATCGGCCGGTCGCCGCTGTTGGCCACACTGAGGGAAACGGTACGGCGGCCGACGTTGAGTTCGATCTCGCCAGGCTGGATCTGATATTCACCAGGAATCATGAGGGTTGCCCCAGGGTCTTGAAGTAGATGGCGGTCGGGGTGTAGCGCCCGTCCGGGCTTTGGCAGTAGTCGGGCAATTCACCGACTTTGGTGTAGCGCAGCGACTGGTAGAACGCTTCGGCACCGGAGCCGGCTTCGGTGTCGAGGTACAGCAGGCCGCGCTTGTGTTGGCGCGCGGCGAGTTCCAGGGTGTTCATCAGTTGTTGACCAAGGCCATGGCGCCGCGCACTGCTGTGCACCAACAGCTTTTGCACCTCGGCGCGGTTCAGGCCGTTGGCTTTCTGGCACAGCGCCAATTGCACGCTGGCGATCACCTGTTCGTCGCGCACCACCACCCACAGCAGCACGCTGGCGTCTTCAATGCTCGCCTGCACACCGTTCAAGTAGGTGCGGGCCTGGGCCTCGTCAAAATCAGCCATGAAGCCGACCGACGCACCGTGCTTGACCGCGTCCAGCAACAGCTCGATCAGGCCCAGGCGGTAGTGGGCAAAGCTTTCAGCATTGACTCGACGCAAATGCGCGGCGTTCATCGACCTCACTCCTTGGGCGGTTCGGCGCCCGGATTCAATGTCAGTTGCATAAAGGTCAGGTCCAGCCAGCGGCCGAACTTGATGCCCACCTGGGGCATCTGCCCGGTGGTGATAAAACCCAGGCGCTCATGCAGGCGGATCGACGCCGCGTTGCCGCTTTCGATGGCGGCGACCATCACGTGCTTGCCGCAGGTTCGGGCGCGCTCGATCAGGGCGTCCATCAGGCGCGGGCCCAGGCCCTTGCCGCGTTGGTCGTTGCGCACGTACACCGAGTGTTCGACGCTGTAGCGAAAGCCCTCGAAGGGCCGCCAGTCACCAAACGAGGCGTAGCCGGTGACTTCACCGTTGTCGATGGACACCAGGATCGGATAGGCCTGTGCCTGGCGCGCGTTGAACCAGGCCTGACGGTTGGCCAGGTCCACCGGTTGCTCGTTCCAGATCGCCGTGGTGTTCAGCACCGCGTCGTTGTAGATCGCGCGGATTGCCGGCAGGTCGTGCTCGGTTGCATCACGAATCATGCTCTCACCTCACGCGATGGGCTGGTGGACGGTGACCAGTTTGGTGCCGTCGGGGAAGGTAGCTTCCACCTGGATATCCGGGATCATTTCCGGGATGCCTTCCATCACCTGCTCGCGGCTGAGCAGGGTAGTGCCAAAGTGCATCAGGTCGGCCACGGTGCGGCCATCGCGGGCGCCTTCCATCAGGGCTGCGGAGATGTAGGCGATGGTTTCCGGGTAATTGAGCTTCACACCGCGTGCCAGACGGCGCTCGGCGACCAAGCCTGCGGTGAAGATCAGCAGCTTGTCTTTTTCCCGTGGGGTCAGGTCCATGGTTCAAGATCCTTCATAAAATGCATTCTTAAATACAACAGAGATCAAATGTGGGAGGTGGCTTGCCTGCGATGGCATCAACTCAGTGCCTTGTTTAACCGAGTCGTCTGCACGCAGGCAAGCCAGCTCCCACATAAACCGATTTCATGTGCTCCAGATTCTTGGTGCTACGGCCTCTCGGCCCAGTACGGCCGGTCGCAAAAGCCGCCATAAATCAATCAACCAGCCCCGAGCATGCAGCGCTTCGCTGGCCAGACAACGCGCCACCAGCAAGCCCGGCAATTGAGTCAGGTCACCGCGCACCGCATGGGGCAGGGCGCGGCACTGCTCGAGTAATTCCGGCTCGATGTCACCGGTCAGCAGCAACGTGGCAAACACCGGTTGCCCGTCCAGCCCGATGGGCGAGTCGAGCAAACCGTCGGCGCCCACAATGCGCTGGCGCTCATGCCAGAGCAACTGGCCGTCGCGGCGAATATCCAGGTGTGACTGAAAGTGGCCGAGGTCGAAACGCTCGCCACTGGCCGGGCGACCGAGGGCCACCACGTCCCAGTAGAACAAGCGGGCATCGCCCTTCAGTTCGATGCGCGTGGTCAGCTCTGCCTGGGCCGCGCTGAATACGATGGTTTCCTGGGGCAGCCATTCCAGCGTGGCACCGGCTTGCACCGTCAGTTCGAGTTGCTGAAATGCCGGGCCGTTGGCGCGATACCACTTGGCCGCGCCGGGGCTGGTCAATTGCGCCCAGGCGCCTTCGCCAACGTGGGCGCTGATGTCCAGGCGATCACCGCCGGCAATCCCGCCGGGCGGGTGCACGATGATGTGCTGGCACACCTCGGGGCCTTCGGCGTACAGGTGTTTTTGCACCCGCAGCGGGCCGAGGTGGCGACGCAGCACCGGGCGTGTGGTGTCGCCGAAACGCGCGTAGCCGAGTTCCAGCTCGGCGTGCCAGCTTGGGGTGAAGAGGGCGGTGGGAATGGGCAGGTTCATGGTTCAGTGCTTATCGTCAGGACGCTAGAGATTAGATGGTTACCAGCCCGCGTACACCCTCGGCTTCCATATTTTCACCACGGCCCTGCGCCACGATTTCGCCGCGTGACATCACCAGGTAGTGGTCGGCCAGTTCGGCGGCAAAGTCGTAGAACTGCTCCACCAGCAAAATCGCCATGTCGCCGCGTGCGGCGAGCTTTTTGATCACTGCGCCGATCTCCTTGATCACTGACGGCTGAATGCCTTCTGTGGGTTCATCGAGGATCAACAGGCGCGGACGGCTGGCCAGGGCGCGACCAATCGCCAGCTGTTGCTGCTGGCCGCCAGACAGGTCGCCGCCACGCCGGTGTTTCATTTGCAGCAAGACCGGGAACAGTTCGTAGATGAACGCGGGCACTTCCTTGGCCTCTGAACCCGGAAACCGCGACAGGCCCATCAGCAGGTTTTCTTCCACGGTCAGCCGCCCGAAAATCTCACGGCCTTGCGGCACATAGGCGATGCCGGCGTGCACACGCTGGTGCGGCTTGAGCCCGGTGATCGCCTTGCCTTCCCAATTCACTGCGCCTTCCTTGGCGGGCAGCAGGCCCATCAGGCACTTGAGCAGGGTGGTCTTGCCCACGCCGTTACGGCCGAGCAGGCAGGTGACTTCGCCGACCTTCACCTCGAATGAAAGCCCGCGCAGGATGTGGCTACCGCCGTAGTACTGGTGCAGCGTGTCGACTTGCAGCATGTTCAAATTCTCCTCAATTCCCTGATTGGAACCGGATCAACTGTGGGAGCTGGCTTGCCTGCGATGGCGGTGTATCTGATACACCCCCC
>NZ_JAFCTN010000033.1:0-66162 GCF_049896045.1 Pseudomonas sp. PWP3-1b2 | reverse complement strand
ATCGAAACGTTAATAGAGCCAAACAACACCGCTCTACCAACTCCTTCTGGGCTTCGATGAACTGAAGCAACTCGCTGTCGAATCTCGCACAACTCTTTGTTTATTAAGGAGTTTTCCGTTTCGACTGCGCCGGAAGTGGGGCGAATTATAGACTTCCAGAATCTGCCGTCAACCTTTAATTTGAATTTTCTATCCATCAGACTGAAATGCCCGGATTCCTTCCTATATAGAGAGTAGCGCCTAAACAAATGAGCAATATATTGCTCAAAGGCTAACAGTTAAGCATCATAGCGGCCTCTGCTTCTCTACCATGACTTCGGACGAACACCCCCAATGACCACCCCTTCCCGCAGCCTGGCTTCGGTATTGTTCCCTGTTGGCCTGCTGCTGATCGCCATGGCGTCCATCCAAACCGGGGCATCACTGGCCAAAAGCATGTTCCCCATCGTCGGCGCTCAAGGCACGACAACCCTGCGCCTGATCTTTGCCAGCGTGATCATGCTGCTTATATTGCGCCCATGGCGTGCCACGCTGACGGCCAAATCCCTGCGCACCGTGGTCATCTACGGGATGGCGCTGGGTGGCATGAACTTCCTCTTCTATATGTCGTTGCGCACCGTGCCCCTGGGCATTGCGGTGGCACTGGAATTTACTGGCCCACTCGCCGTAGCCCTCTACGCCTCGCGCCGAGCGGTGGACTTCCTGTGGATCGCGCTCGCGATCACAGGCCTGCTCTTGTTGATTCCGATGGGAGAGGCCAGCAGCGGCATCGACTTGACCGGTGCCGCCTACGCGTTGGGCGCAGGTATTTGCTGGGCGCTTTACATCCTGTTCGGCCAAAAGGCCGGCAACGACAACGGCGTGCAAACCGCAGCCCTCGGCGTAATGATCGCCGCTCTGTTCGTTGCCCCCATCGGTATCGTCCACGCGGGGGCGGCGCTGCTCACGCCTGCACTCATTCCTATCGCGATTGGCGTTGCCATATTGTCCACAGCCTTGCCCTACACCCTGGAGATGATCGCCCTCACTCGTCTCCCTGCCCGCACCTTTGGCACGCTGATGAGTATCGAACCTGCATTCGGCGCCCTCTCCGGGTTGTTTTTCCTGCAGGAACACTTGTCCCTCGCACAATGGCTGGCCATCACCTGCATCATTCTGGCGTCGGTAGGTGCGACGCTGACCATGCGCAACGAATCAAAACCATTGGTACCCGCTGATTAACCCTCTTTAAAGGTAGCTCTGGTATTTGCGGTTCATTTAGGCCATGTTTAGGCCGTGAACGAATGTCATTCATGGAGCGTGTCGACAAGGACAGCATGAACGCTACAATCGAGAGCGAGTAAAGCCGGCTTCGGGCGTTTTTGCGAAGCGGCTATTAAGGATAGGAATGAAGCGAATTTTGATACTGTTAATGGTCGTGGCCATTGCTGGCTGTGCTGCGACCACCAAGACAGAAGTGAAACGCGGTAAAAAAGGGCTGCACATCAACTGCTCTGGCCTGTCCTCCTCCTGGGACGAGTGCTACACCAGCGCAGTCAATTCCTGCGGCGCCAAGGGCTACCGGGTTATCGCAAAATCCGGTGACAACTCCGAAGAGCCTGGGGATTACCCTTTCGGCCTCAACCCTGCCGGCTACACCAGCCGCAGCATGATCGTCATCTGTAAGTGACGTCCCGAGCAGTCACCCGCGACTGCTCATTCAATTCCAGACTTGCGCTTACGCCTTCGCACTCCTGCGTCCAGCCCCCTGCTCGACAACCGAGCCAATGGAGCTCCAAAGACGCAGAACTGCAGTCGGTTAAATAGCCGCCGTTCGCACTTGCAACCACGCTAATGCAGCGCCACTGAGCAACGGGCTCAGACGTTCACGCACCTCGGCGTGGTAAGCGTTGAACCACTCACGCTCGTCAACCGTCAGCAGCGACGGCTCCAGGCAGCGCGTGTCGATGGGGCACAAGGTCAGGGTTTCAAACTTGAGAAACTCGCCAAACTCGGTTTTGCCCGCTTCACGGTTCAGCACCAGGTTCTCGATACGAACCCCCCAACGGCCCGGACGATAAGTACCCGGTTCAATAGACGTAATCATGCCTGGCTGCATCGCGGTCTGCGGCGCGGCAGCGGCCTGGTAGGCAATCACCTGCGGGCCTTCGTGCACGTTCAGAAAATAGCCTACGCCGTGACCAGTGCCGTGACCGTAGTCCACGCCTTCAGCCCAGATCGGCGCACGCGCAATCGAATCCAGCAACGGCGACAGAATACCTTTCGGGAAGTGCGCACGGGACAAGGCAATCACACCCTTAAGCACGCGCGTGCAGTCGCGCTTCTGCTCTTCGCTCGGCGTACCGATAGGCACCATCCGCGTGATGTCCGTAGTGCCGCCCAAGTACTGGCCACCGGAGTCGATCAGCAACAAGCCATCGCCTTCAATCAGCGCGTGCTCTTCTTCGGTAGCGTGGTAATGCGGCATCGCACCATTGGCGTTGAACGCCGCGATGGTATTGAAACTCAGCGACACATAATCCGGACGACGGGTACGCGCAGCCGTCAGGTGCTCATCGATAGTCAGTTCAGTGATGCGCTCGCGGCCCAAGGCACTGTCCAGCCAGGCAAAGAATTCGCACAACGCCGCACCATCCTGCTCCATGGCTCGGCGGATATGCTCGGCGTCCGCCAGGCTTTTGCGCGATTTGGCCAGTGTGGTCGGGTTCAGCCCTTCAATCAGCTTGACGCCGGCGTCGAGGTTTTCCAGCAGGCCCGCCGTGACGCGCGCCGGATCGACGTGCAAATTTGCGCCCGACGGCACGTCACGCAATGCGGCCGCTACTTCGCTGTAATCGCGCAAGTTCACGCCGTCACTTTCGAGCACAGCACGCAGCTCAGCATCGACTTTGCTCAGCGCCACAAACAAGGTGGCCTGCTGTTGATTGATCAAGGCAAAGGACACGAACACCGGGTTGAACGACACGTCACCGCCGCGCAGGTTGAACAACCAGGCGATGTCATCCAGGGTGGCGATGAAGTGCCAGTCGGCGCCCTTGTCTTTCAGGCTCGCGCGCAGGGCAGCGAGTTTCTCGCCACGGCTCACGGTGGCCTGTGGCGGCAAGTGTTGATAGATCGGTTGGTTCGGCAACGTCGGCCGGTCTTGCCAGACTTCATTGAGCAGGTCGATATCGGTACGCAAGCGCGCGCCGCGCTCTTCGAGCTTGTCGCCCAGGGTACGCGCTGAAGCCACGGCCATCACCGCACCGTCCACTGCCACCACACCGCCCTGCGGCGTTTGCTCGGCCAGCCATTCCAGCGGGCCGGGTTGGCCGGGCTGCAATTTCACCAGCTCGATGCCGCTGCCTTTGAGTTCCTTGGTCGCTTGCTCCCAGTAACGGCTGTCTGCCCATACACCGGCGAAATCCGCAGTGACAATCAGCGTACCCACCGACCCATGAAACCCCGATAACCACTGGCGGCCCTGCCAGTAGCCCGGCAAGTACTCGGACAAATGCGGGTCGGCCGACGGCACCAACAGGGCGTAAATGCCCTCGCGGCTCATCAGTTCACGGGTATGCGCCAGGCGCTGGGGAACCGTTCCATGGGTCAAAGGCTGCGTACTCATCGTTTCTCCTGCTAACGGCTAATAATTGTTATGGGGTGCAAATAAAAAATCAGACGGCCCAGAACGCTGGTGCGCTGGCAGAAGCCGTTTTGATGAGTCTCACGGCTTCGTCGATATCCTGCTCGGTGGTGAAGCGGCCAAGGCTCAAACGGATGGTGCGACCGGCGCTGCGGGCATCATGGCCCAACGCCAGAAGGACGTGGGACGGTGCATTACTGGCCGAATTACAGGCAGAGGTCGCCGAAAATGCGATACCCGCGCTCAACGCAACCGAATTGAATTCGCCCTCGCCAAACGTGAGGCTGAGGGTATGGGGAATCCGCTGAGTCAGGCTGCCATTGAGGCGCACGCCCGCAATCGATTCCAGTTGATCCAGCAGACGCTGACGCAGGGCCACAATCCTGGCCTTTTCTTCGGCGAAAGATTCTGCCGCCAAGGCAAACGCCGTGCCCATGCCCGCAATTTGATGCGTCGCCAGGGTGCCGGAACGCAAGCCGCCCTCATGGCCACCGCCATGAATCTGCGCCAACACTTTCTGCTGTGCCCGTGGGCCGACGTACAACGCGCCGATACCTTTGGGGCCATACAGTTTGTGTGCGGAAAACGACATCAGATCCACCGGCCATTCAGCCAGGTTGATCGCGACCTTGCCCGCACCTTGCGCGGCGTCCACATGCAACAACGCGCCATGCTCACGCACCCGTGCGCCGATGGCGGGGATGTCGTTGAGGGTGCCCAGCTCGTTATTCACCAGCATCAGCGACACCAGAAAAGTGTCATCACGCAAGGCTTCACTGACCGCCTCGGCACTGATCAAACCGTCGGCATCCGGCACCAGGTAGGTCACCGCCACACCGGCTTCCTGCAACTGCCGCGCGGTATCAAGCGTGGCCTTGTGTTCGATCTGGCTGGTGATGATATGCCCACCCGCCACGCCGCGCGCCTGGGCAACGCCTTTGATCGCGAGGTTGTTGGATTCTGTGGCACCGGAGGTCCAGACGAGTTGCTCGGGGCTCGCACCGACCAGTTCCGCCACCTGACGGCGCGCCTGTTCAACCGTTTGCCGGGCCGCTTGGCCGAACGCATGGGAACTGGACGCCGGGTTACCGAAGTTGGCATTGAAGCCCAGGCACTCGACCATCACCTGGATGACCCGCTCATCCACCGGCGTGGTGGCGGCGTAGTCGAAATACAACGGACGTTTATTCATGACGTTAAAGACTCGCAGAGCGTATTCCCGAGAACTGCGTCTCAGGGGGCGTCGACCGGGGCAGAGGTTGTCAGATTTAACCAATCGAAGGCCATTAAAGAAGAACCACTTTATGTAAATGTGCGTAGGAACGCTCCTGAAATTCAGCTTAACAGGCTGAAGTGACGCCATGGCAAACAAAAAGCCCGAGATTCCTTGTGGGAAACCTCGGGCTTTTTGCCACCGGGCGCCGGCTCAACTGGGACGACCATGCAAAACCACGCTGCGTTCGGCGTTCATTTCGCCGTGGTGATCGAAACCGAAGGGCTTCTGTGGCTGCCCGGTCAGCGCCGCACGCTGCTGTTGATACTCATCAAACGACAGCCCGCGACGGCTCAACGCCTCCAGGGCGAGTTGCCTGGTTTCTTCTGCGGTGTAAGGACGCGACTCCGGCGAGGGATGTGTCGCACACCCGGCAAGGACGGAGCTGACAACTAACAACGAAACAGCGAGAAAACGGTTCATGGCGAAGGCCCTGCGAAGGAGGTTTCAAGTCAATGAACACAGGCTACTCCCGCCCTTTCCAAGTGAGAAATCACCCCCCGTGATAGTCGCTATCAACCGTTCAGACGCCTTCGATAGTCCAACCTTTATATTCAATTAAGATCTATAAATATGGAAATACGTTCATTTACGGAATAAACCTAACCCTCTATAAATGACCCCACCGCGAATCGCTACTGTTGGCAGCGCAACAGCCATTCAACAAAACACCGGGCACACAACAGCTTCATTTTTTCAGCAGTGACCGCTCAGCACCTTTGTTTGCCGTGCATGCCCCCTTCTCTGCTGAAGACCGTATAAGGATTTGTCATGAACGTTTTCTGGTTTCTACCCACCCACGGCGACGGTCATTACCTGGGCACCACCCAAGGTGCACGCCCGGTTACCCTCAATTATCTGAAGCAAGTTGCGCAGGCGGCTGACAGCCTTGGTTACTACGGCGTGTTGATTCCGACCGGGCGCTCGTGCGAAGACTCCTGGGTAATTGCCTCGGCGCTGGTGCCATTGACCGAACGCTTGCGTTACCTGGTAGCGATTCGTCCGGGCATCATTTCGCCGACAGTTTCCGCGCGCATGGCGGCCACTCTGGATCGTCTGTCCAACGGCCGTTTGCTGATCAACGTGGTGACCGGTGGCGACCCCGATGAAAACCGTGGCGATGGCAGTTTTCTCGATCACAGTGAACGCTACGAAGTGTCTGACGAATTCCTGCAGATTTGGCGCGGCGTGCTGCAGGGCGAATCCGTAGATTTCGAAGGTAAACACCTGCGGGTGCAAAACGCCAAGGCGCTTTATCCACCGGTGCAGAAACCTTATCCGCCGCTGTATTTCGGCGGTTCCTCGGACGCTGCCCACGACCTCGCCGCTGAACAAGTCGATGTGTACCTGACCTGGGGCGAGCCGCCCGCCGCCGTCGCGGAGAAACTCGCGGATGTACGAGAGCGCGCCGCGCGCCATGGCCGCACGATCAAGTTCGGCATTCGCCTGCATGTGATCGTGCGCGAAACCGAAGAAGAGGCCTGGAAAGCCGCCGACAAACTGATCGAGCACATCAGTGATGAAACCATCGCCGCGACGCAAAAATCCTTCTCGCGTTTTGACTCCGAAGGTCAGCGCCGCATGGCCGCCCTGCACGGCGGGCGCCGCGACAACCTGGAAATAGCCCCCAACCTGTGGGCCGGCGTCGGCCTGGTGCGCGGCGGTGCCGGAACCGCGTTGGTGGGCAACCCGCAACAAGTGGCCGAGCGCATCCAGGAATACGCCGACCTTGGCATCGAGAGCTTCATTTTCTCCGGCTACCCGCACCTGGAAGAGGCGTATCGCTTTGCCGAGTTGGTGTTCCCGCTGTTGCCGGAACCCTACGCGAGTCTCGCCGGCCACGGTGTGACCAACCTCACGGGCCCGTTTGGCGAAATGATTGCCAATGATGTGCTGCCAGCAAAGGCTTGAGAGCGATGAGATCTGCTTTATATGGGAGCGGGCTTCATTGCCAAAAAGACACTGAGGAACCCCGTGTGACAGCCAAACCCAACAGCCTGCTGCCCTTGCCCTTGCAGACCGCCAAACTCCTGGCCGCGGAATTTGCCCTCACCGAGGTCGACAGTTCCAGCGGGCACAGCGGCATCACCTTGCACAACGACTGGAACAATATCGGCCAGCGCCAGACCGACAGCAGCAGCGCCAGCTTCGAGCGCGTGCGCGTCGAACTGGGGGACTGGGCGTTGAACCAATCCCTGCCCATTCCGACGTTCTACTCCTGAGAGAGGTGCCCATGCAGCTTTTGACCCTACCGCCCTCGCCCGCCCTCGCAACGTCGATCCGCGCCACGGCCCAGGTCTTCGAAGACCCCAAATCCCAGGCACTGCTCGACCATATCCAGCAAGTGGCGCCCAGCGAAGCCAGCGTGCTGATCATCGGCGAAACCGGTACCGGTAAAGAGCTGGTGGCGCGGCATATCCACAACCTCAGCGCGCGGCGCAACCGGCCGTTCGTGGCAGTGAACTGCGGCGCGTTCTCTGAATCGCTGGTGGAGGCCGAGTTGTTCGGCCACGAAAAAGGCGCGTTTACCGGCGCCCTCAGCGCCAAGGCCGGCTGGTTCGAAGAAGCCGACGGCGGCACCTTGTTCCTCGACGAAATCGGCGATTTGCCAATGGCCATCCAGGTGAAACTGCTGCGCGTCCTGCAGGAGCGCGAAGTGGTGCGCCTCGGGTCGCGCAAGAGTATTGCGATTGATGTACGGGTACTCGCGGCGACGAATGTGCAGCTGGAAAAAGCCATCAACGCCGGGCATTTCCGTGAAGACCTCTATTACCGTCTCGACGTGGTCAGCCTGGAGCTCAGCCCGCTGCGCGATCGCCCGGGGGATATCCTGCCGCTGACCCGGCACTTCATCCAAGCCTATAGCCAACGCCTGGGTTACGGCCCGATCACCATCAGCCGCGAGGCCGAACAAAAGCTAAAGAGCTACAGTTGGCCGGGGAATATCCGCGAGCTGGAAAACGTGATTCACCACACCCTGCTGATCTGCCGTAACGGCGTGATCGAACGTGATGATTTGCGCCTCTCCAACATGCGCATCGAGCGCCCGGACGACAGCCAGCACGGCATCGACAACAGCGCCGAAGCCCTGCTGGAACGCGCCTTTCAGAAGTTGTTCGAGGAACAGGCAGGCGCCCTGCATGAGAAGGTTGAGGACGCGTTATTGCGCGCTGCCTACCGCTTCAGTCATTACAACCAGGTGCACACCGCCAACCTGTTGGGCCTGAGCCGCAACGTCACACGCACACGCCTGATCAAGATTGGCGAGCTGGCGGTAAACAAGCGTCGTCCCGGGGAAAACGTACAGGGCGAACGCATGCTGCACCTATCCATTTAAGCGACAGTGCAACGCGTTGTCATGGCTGCGCTCAATACTGCGCAGCACCTGAAACGAACCGAAGGTCACCGCCGTGGCCCGGTGCGCGCGGATCAGTGTCCAGAAATCTTCCTCGCCCTTCTCAAAGCACTGGAACGCCGCTTCGCCCTCTTCGCGCGATTGCCACTGCAGGTAATTGAGCACACGCCGCCCATCATCGCTGACCTGCACGCTGGCACTCAAAAAACCGCCATGGCCTTGGGCCAGGCGCTCGCTTTGAGTGGACAAGGCCGCCACCAGGGCATCTTGCTGCCGGGGCTCGATCTGAAACTCGATCAATTGAGTGAAACTGCGATTCTTCTCTAATACCTGCATGAACACTCCCCTTTCTCTGTAGGCAGAATCTTGCGATTCGATGCCACGCAGGGTAAAACCTCTAGTTAAGTCAAGGTCAAGCAGTGTTTTGGAGTGTTCATGCTCAATAAAGAACTTACCGTCGGCCAGTTGGCCGCACGCAGTGGCGTCGCGGTCACGGCGCTGCATTTTTACGAATCCAAAGGCTTGATCAACAGCAACCGCAATGCCGGCAACCAACGGCGCTACCCACGGGATGTGTTGCGTCGGGTGGTGGTGATCAAAATCGCCCAGCGCCTGGGGATTCCACTGGCGACCATTGGCGCGGCCTTGCAGACATTGCCGGACGGCCGCACACCGACGAAGTCGGATTGGGAGCGTTTGTCGGCGCTGTGGCGAGAGGATCTGGATGACCGCATCAACAAGCTGGTCCTGCTGCGCGACAAGCTCAGTGGCTGTATTGGCTGTGGATGTTTGTCCCTGGAGGCGTGCCCGTTGCGCAATCAAGATGACCAGCTCGGCGAACAGGGGCCAGGGGCGCAGCTTCTGGAGCCCACTACGCACTCCTGACCTGGCGATACCGCCCATGTGCTGGCTTGCCTGGGAGGCGGGCAACTCGGCCTTTCTACAACACCGAGGTGATGCTATCGCGGGCAACCCAGCTCCCACCTTGAACTCTCGTTAACCTTAGAAGCCTGAGGCGATCCAGCTTTTTACCGGCTCAGAATGAACGGGCACTTCATCGGAATTCACCGCCTTGGCGAATGCCGAGTATCCACATCCTATGCCCGTTACCCAGCGTCTGTACCGGCATGTCGAAAGCTTCGTCTGCGCGCCAAAGTGACCGCAGCAACGACTAATCCCTCCCGCGCCCAACCCCCTGTCATCCAACCGTCACCGTAACTTCATGGAGATGACACCGGGCCTCCATAGCCTGACTTTGGACAACAAAGTCGACCGGCCGAAACGTGGCCGGCACTCGGAGACTCGCCATGACTCAGATCGCCCGCATCAGCGACACCGGCAATGAACGCCGTCTGCAAGCAGAACGCCTGATCGGCGCCAAGGCATTGCAGGAAGCTCAGGCCTTGCGTTTCAAAGTGTTCAGCGGCGAGTTCAACGCCAAGCTGAAAGGCGCGGAACTGGGCCTGGACATGGATGACTACGATGCTCACTGCAGCCACATCGGCGTGCGGGATTTGAACAGCGGTCGACTGGTCGCCACCACCCGTTTGCTCGACCATCAGGCCGCCAGCACGCTGGGTAAGTTCTACAGCGAAGAAGAATTCAGCCTGCATGGCCTGTTGCATTTGCAGGGCCCGATCCTGGAAATCGGCCGCACCTGCGTCGACCCGGCCTACCGCAACGGCGGCACCATCGCGGTGTTGTGGGGCGAGTTGGCCGAAGTGCTCAACCATGGTGGCTACAGCTACCTGATGGGGTGCGCGAGCATTCCGATGCATGACGGCGGCATCCAGGCCCACGCGATCATGCAGCGCCTGCGCGAACGCTACCTGTGCAACGAACACCTGCGCGCCGAGCCGAAAAAACCGTTGCCGGCGCTGGACCTGCCGTCCAACGTCATCGCCGAGATGCCGCCGCTGCTTAAAGCCTACATGCGCCTGGGTGCAAAGATCTGCGGCGAGCCGTGCTGGGATGAAGATTTCCAGGTAGCCGACGTGTTCATCCTGCTCAAGCGCGATGAGCTGTGCCCGCGTTACGCTCGCCACTTCAAGGCAGCAATGTGATGAGCCGTCTGCGGGTGTACGGGCGCATTGCCCGCGTGCTGTTGGTGGTGGCGCTTGGGTTGAGCATGGCCACGGTGTTTGGACTGTTTGAACGTATGGGCGTGGCCAACTCGATGGTGCGCCGCCAGCGCTGGTCGCGGTTTTTCATGGCGCGACTGACCAATGCCCTGCCATTTCGCGTGACGGTACACGGCGAGTTGCCGACGCAGCCGATGCTGTGGGTGAGCAATCACGTGTCCTGGACCGACATTCCTCTGCTGGGTGCCGTGGCGCCGATGTCGTTTCTGTCCAAGGCCGAAGTGCGTACCTGGCCGGTGGCTGGCTGGTTGGCGGCCAAGGCGGGGAGCCTGTTTATCCGCCGGGGTTCGGGCGACAGCCAGTTGATCCGCAAACAGATGACCCGTCATCTGGAGCAAAGGCACCCGCTGCTGATGTTCCCCGAGGGCACCACCACCGACGGCCGCAGCCTGCGCACGTTCCATGGGCGTTTGCTGGCCAGCGCGATTGATGCGGATGTTTCGCTGCAACCGGTGGCGATTCGTTATCTGCGCGACGGGCAAGTGGATCCGCTGGCGCCGTTTATTGGCGATGATGATTTGCTGTCGCACCTGATGCGCTTGTTTGGCAATGATCAGGGCGATGTGGAAATCCATGTGCTCAAACCGATTGCCTGCGCGGGGCAAGAGCGCGCGGCGCTGGCGTATCAGGCGCAGCAGGCGGTGCAGAAGGCATTGTTTGGTCCGGTGCCGGAAACAGAACAAGTAGATGCCAGACCTGCGTTCGCCGCCTGAAATCAAGTGAACACAGTTCAATGTGGGAGCTGGCTTGCCTGCGATAGCGGTGGGTCAGCAACACATGTATCAACTGGCAGACTGCAATCGCAGGCAAGCCAGCTCCCACATTTAAACCTGGGGTGTGAGATGGGCTTGTGCAAATTTCTGCAACTCGGGATAGAACACCCGGAAGTCTTCACTCAGCGGCTCATACAGCTCACGCAACTCCTGCATCGCATACCCCAACTCCTGGGGCTGCGTCAGCCGCCGGGAAATCCCGTGTAACACCTGATCCATCACCGCAAACTCGCGGTAAGACCCCAACCAATCATCCGCCGCCATATACGGCGCAATCTGCGCCAGCCGCCCGGGCAACTGCGGCTCATCGGCCAGCACGCGGTACACCTGCGCGGTAAAACGTTCCAGAGGCTGGTCGGCATACAACGCCCAGTCCCGCGCCAGGCAGTGATCGAAAAACACATCAAGGACGATCCCCGCGTAACGCTTGCGGGTGAGGCTGAAGCGCGACAACGCCTCCCCTACGAGCGGATGGCTGTCGGTGAAGCGGTCGATGGCGCGGTGCAACTGAATCGCCGACTCGATTTGCGGGCTGAACTGGCCCTGCAGGCGGCCTTTGACGAAGTCGCCATACAGACTGCCCAGCAGTTGCGCAGGAAGTTGGCCGCCCAGGTGCAGATGTGCGAGATAATTCATGGCGCGCAGTCTATCACTGCCGTCAACGTATCGTTATAACCCGATATACCGATTTAGCCTGAATTAAGATCAAAATCATATTGGTATATCGGGATACAACGATTTAAGGTTCGCTTCATCGCGATATAACGTTTTTCGAAACCGAGCACCTGCCATGTCCATTGACCTCGACGAAATAATAAAAGCCCTGGCGCACCCAGTACGACGAGACATCCTCACCTGGCTGAAAGACCCGAAAGTGCAATTTCCCGAACAACTGCACAACCACGAATACGGCATCTGTGCCGGGCAGATCGACCAGCGCTGCGGCTTGTCCCAGTCGACCGTGTCGGCCCACCTGGCCACGTTGCAACGTGCGGGGTTGATCAGCAGCCAAAAAGCCGGGCAGTGGCACTTTTTCAAACGCAACGAGGACACCATCCAGGCCTTCCTCGCCGCGCTTACCACCGAACTCAGCGCTGAACTCAGCGAACCGTTGTAACAAGGAAACGAAAATGCCCCTCTCGCTGCTCATACTGGCCCTGAGCGCCTTCGCCATCGGCACCACCGAGTTCGTCATCATGGGCTTGCTGCCCGATGTGGCGGCGGACCTCGGCGTGTCGATCCCCGGCGCTGGCTGGCTGGTGACCGGCTACGCCTTGGGCGTGGCCATCGGCGCGCCGTTCATGGCACTGGCCACCGCCAAGCTGCCCCGCAAGGCCGCGCTGGTAGCGTTGATGGGTATCTTTATAGTCGGCAACCTGCTCTGCGCCCTGGCCACTGACTACAACGTGCTGATGTTCGCCCGCGTGGTCACCGCCCTGTGCCACGGCGCCTTCTTCGGGATCGGCTCGGTGGTGGCCGCCAACCTGGTACCCGCCAACAAGCGCGCATCGGCCGTGGCGTTGATGTTCACCGGCTTGACCCTGGCCAACGTGCTCGGTGTGCCACTGGGTACCGCACTCGGTCAGGCCGCCGGCTGGCGTTCGACCTTCTGGGCCGTGACGGTGATTGGTGTAGTTGCGCTGATCGGCCTGATCCGCTTCCTGCCGACCAAGCGTGACGAAGAAAAACTCGACATGCGCGCCGAACTGAAAGCCCTCAAGGGCGCCGGCATCTGGTTGTCGCTGACCATGACCGCACTGTTCGCCGCGTCCATGTTCACCCTATTTACCTACGTGGCGCCGCTGCTGGGCGAGGTCACCGGTGTTTCGCCCAAAGGCGTGACCTGGACCCTGCTGCTGATCGGCCTGGGCCTGACCGTGGGCAACATCATCGGCGGCAAGCTGGCAGACAAACGCCTGGCCGCCACCCTGATCGGTGTATTCATCAGCATGGCGGTGGTCTCCACCGTATTGACCTGGACCAGCGTCGCGCTGATCCCGACTGAAATCACCTTGTTCCTGTGGGCCACCGCGTCGTTCGCCGCCGTGCCTGCGCTGCAAATCAACGTGGTGACCTTCGGCAAGGCGGCGCCGAACCTGGTGTCCACCCTGAACATCGGCGCCTTCAACATCGGCAACGCCCTCGGCGCCTGGGTCGGCGGCAGCGTGATTGCCCACGGCTTCGGCCTGACCAGCGTGCCACTGGCCGCCGCAGCCCTGGCGATCCTCGCCCTGCTGGTGACCCTGATTACTTTCCGTCAGAGCGGCGATGCCGAACTGGCCCCTGCGACCCACTAATCAATCCACTTAAACAGAAGGGTGTTATCCCATGACGACTATTTTCGATCCAATCAAACTGGGCGACCTGGAACTGTCCAACCGCATCATCATGGCGCCGCTGACGCGCTGCCGTGCCGACGACGGTCGCGTGCCCAATGCGCTGATGGCCGAGTACTACGTGCAACGCGCTTCCGCCGGGCTGATCCTCAGCGAAGCCACTTCCGTGACGCCGATGGGCGTAGGCTACCCGGACACCCCGGGCATCTGGTCCAACGACCAGGTACGCGGCTGGGCCAATGTCACCAAGGCCATTCATGGCGCAGGCGGCAAGATCTTCCTGCAACTGTGGCACGTGGGCCGTATCTCCCATGAGTCCTACCTGAATGGCGAAACACCGGTGGCACCCAGCGCCATCCAGCCTAAAGGCCACGTCAGCCTGGTTCGCCCAATGGCCGACTACCCGACCCCGCGCGCCCTGGAAACGGCTGAAATCGCTGACATCGTCGACGCTTACCGCACCGGCGCTGAAAACGCCAAGGCCGCAGGTTTTGACGGCGTGGAAATCCACGGCGCCAACGGTTACCTGCTCGACCAGTTCCTGCAAAGCAGCACCAACCAGCGCACCGACAACTATGGCGGCTCCCTGGAAAACCGTGCGCGCCTGCTGCTGGAAGTGACCGACGCCGCCATCGAAGTCTGGGGCGCCGGCCGCGTGGGTGTGCACCTGGCACCGCGGGCTGACTCCCACGACATGGGCGACGACAATTTGGCGGAAACCTTCACCTACGTCGCTACCGAACTGGGCAAACGTGGCATCGCCTTCATTTGCTCGCGCGAAAAGGAAGGCGCCGACAGCCTCGGCCCGCAACTGAAAAAAGCCTTCGGCGGCCCGTACATCGCCAACGAACGCTTCACCAAAGACAGCGCCAACGCCTGGCTGGCGGCGGGCAAAGCTGACGCGGTGGCCTTCGGCATACCGTTCATTGCCAACCCGGACCTGCCAGCTCGTTTGAAGGCAGATGCACCGCTGAACGAAGCGCACCCGGAAACCTTCTACGCCAAGGGCCCGGTCGGCTACATCGACTACCCGACAATGGCGCTGTAATAGCCTGAAAAACAAAAAGCCCCGGTTGGAGACAACCGGGGCTTTTTTACATCGGCTTGAAAACGCAGCAGATCTACTGTGGGAGCGGGCTTGCCCGCGATAGCGGTAAGTCAGCCAACATCTTCAGTAATTGATACGCCGCCATCGCGGGCAAGCCCGCTCCCACAGGTGAATCAGCGTGAGCCGAGAAACATTCCTTCACAGCGTTGCAACAATATTGCTACAAAATACTTAGGCGCCTACCTATCAACCGCCCGCCAGCCCGTATATAAAGTCACCCCACGATTCAGGCGAAGGGACGACTGACTGTCTCTGGTCTTTACTGTTGACACAGCTAGACTCAATTACGCATTTTGTCTTAATTGCGCAGGCTGGGGCTCAGGCGCAGCATGTCCAGCCCTGCATCAACCCAACGCTCGGCTTCCTGGTGGAGCTGAAAACTGTCGGGCACCAGCAGCCACTGGCCAATCAGCCCGTTGATATAGGCATGCATACACACCGCTGAACGGGTCGTGTCGAGATTTTCCGGAAGTTGCCCGCGATGGACCGCGTTACGCAATGTCAGGCCGATCCGCAAATTACACTCCAGGCTGTGAGTCTGGCGCTGGCGGCGCATGTCACACATTTCATCGGTGAACTCGCACTTATGAAACAAAATCTCGTTGATGCGCCGGGTTTTCGGGTCCAGGGCGACTTGGTGAAATAGATGAATCAACAGCTTGCGCATACAGCCCAGCGGGTCGACTTCATCCTCGCTTTCACTCGCCCGGGCCAGCTCGTCCAATGGCTCGTGCAGCGTGTCGAGCAGTGCCTGCAACAGGTCGGACTTGTTGCTGAAATGCCAATAAATGGCACCACGCGTCACGCCGGCCAGCGCGGCAATGTCTGCCAGCGTGGTCCGGGCAACGCCACGTTCATAGAACGCCTGCTCGGCGGCATCGAGAATCTGGCTGCGCGTTTCCTGAGCTTCCTCTTTGGTGCGACGAACCATGGCAGTAAAACCTCAATCAGGACACTGTGGATGGTGCTTGAGCATCATCTGAATAATTGTGGGACGGCACCGTCAAGGGCACCGAACGTACTAAAATCGAGGCTTCGAGGGTTGCTTTGTCAACACTTCGCAAAGCCTGTCAAGAGTTTACAAACAACCATGAACGTAAGTATATTGCGTAGCAAGCTACTTATCTACTCATGGCTTGTTTTTTACCCTTCCACACTTCTTGTGCGCATTCTGCGCGCCTGACCCGAGGATCTTCATGCAACTTAAGCCAGCTGTTACCGCTCTGGTCACTGCCGTCGCCCTGGCATCGCTGCTCAGCGGATGTAAAAAGGAAGAAGCGGCTCCGCCCGCTCAAATCCCTCAGGTCGGCGTGGTCACCATTCAACCGCAAGCCTTTACCCTGACGACCGAACTGCCAGGCCGCACCACCGCCTACCGCATCGCGGAAGTTCGCCCACAGGTCAACGGCATCATTCTCAAGCGCCTGTTCAAGGAAGGCGCCGACGTGAAGGAAGGGCAACAGCTCTATCAGATCGACCCGTCGGTTTACGAGGCCACGCTGAAAAGCGCCCAGGCCACCCTGACCCAGACCAAGTCGATCACCGACCGCTACAAGCAGTTGGTCGATGAGCAAGCCGTCAGCCGTCAGGAATACGACACCGCCGTCGCCAACCGCATGACCGCCGAAGCCAACGTTCAAACCGCCCAGATCAACGTGCGCTACACCAAGGTGTACGCGCCGATTTCAGGGCGTATTGGCCGTTCCGCCGTTACCGAAGGCGCGCTGGTCAGCAATGGCCAGACCGATGCCATGGCCGTGATCCAGCAACTGGACCCGATCTACGTCGACGTCACACAGTCTTCGGCAGAAATGCTGAAACTGCGCCGCGACCTGGAAAGCGGCCAACTGGAAAAAGCCGGTGCCAACGCGGCCAAGGTCAAACTGACCCTGGAAGACGGCAGCGACTACGGCAAGGACGGCACGCTGGAGTTCTCCGAAGTGTCGGTCGACCAGACCACCGGTTCCGTGACCCTGCGCGCCGTGTTCCCCAACCCTGACCACACCCTGTTGCCGGGTATGTTTGTACACGCCCAGTTGCAAGCCGGTGTGAACAGCAAGGCGATCCTGGCACCGCAGCAAGGCGTGACCCGCGACCTCAAAGGCACGCCAACCGCGCTGGTCGTCAACGCCGACAACAAGGTCGAGCAGCGTGAACTGGTGGCCAACCGTACGTACGGCGCCTATTGGCTGGTGGAAAAAGGCTTGAACGCCGGTGACCGTGTGATCACCGAAGGCTTGCAGTACGTCAAGCCGGGCGCCGAGGTCAAGGTCAAGGAGGCAGACAACGCCAAGCCTGCCGGTGCTCCTGCTCCTGCTGCCGCTGCTGGCAAAGGGGAGTAATCCATGTCGAAATTTTTTATCGACCGTCCCATTTTCGCCTGGGTTATCGCCCTGGTGATCATGCTGGTCGGGGCACTGTCGATCCTGAAGTTGCCCATCAACCAATACCCGGCCATCGCGCCAACCGCCATCGACATCCAGGTGACCTACCCAGGCGCGTCCGCACAAACCGTGCAGGACACCGTGGTGCAGGTGATCGAGCAACAGCTCAACGGTATCGACAACCTGCGTTATGTTTCCTCGGACAGTAACTCCGACGGCAGCATGACCATTACCGTGACGTTCAACCAGGGCACCAACCCGGACATCGCCCAGGTTCAGGTGCAGAACAAGCTGAACCTGGCGACCCCATTGCTGCCGCAGGAAGTGCAGCAGCAAGGTATCCGCGTCACCAAGTCGGTGAAGAACTTCCTGATGGTCATCGGTCTGGTGTCGGAAGACGGCAGCATGACCAAGGACGACTTGTCCAACTACATCGTGTCCAACATCCAGGACCCGATTTCGCGGACGCCAGGTGTCGGTGACTTCCAGGTATTCGGTTCGCAGTACGCCATGCGTATCTGGCTTGACCCGGCCAAGCTGAACAACTACCAGCTGACGCCAGTGGATGTCAGCACGGCGATCTCCGCACAGAACGTGCAGGTGGCCACCGGCCAATTGGGCGGCCTGCCTGCCCTGCCCGGCACCCAGTTGAACGCAACCATCATCGGCAAGACCCGCCTGCAGACCGCAGAGCAGTTCGGCAACATCCTGATGAAGGTCAACACCGACGGTTCGCAGGTTCGCCTCAAAGACGTCGCGCGTATCGAGCTGGGCGGCCAGACCTACAGCATCAGCGCACAGTTCAACGGCAACCCGGCTTCCGGTATGGCGATCAAGCTGGCTTCGGGCGCCAACGCGCTGGACACCGCCAAGGCCATCCGCGCCACGGTGGCGTCCCTGGAACCGTTCTTCCCGCCAGGCATGAAGGCAGTGGTCCCGTATGACACCACCCCGGTGGTGACCGAATCGATCTCCGGTGTGGTTCACACCCTGGTCGAAGCGATCGTGCTGGTGTTCCTGGTGATGTTCCTGTTCCTGCAGAACTTCCGCGCCACCATCATCACCACCATGACCGTACCGGTCGTGTTGCTGGGGACCTTCGGGATCCTCGCGGCGTTCGGTTTCACCATCAACACCCTGACCATGTTCGGCATGATCCTGGCCATCGGCCTGCTGGTGGACGATGCCATCGTGGTGGTGGAAAACGTCGAGCGGGTGATGGCCGAGGAACACTTGTCGCCCAAGGAAGCGACGGTCAAGTCCATGGGCCAGATCCAAGGCGCCCTGGTAGGTATTGCCCTGGTACTGTCGGCGGTACTGTTGCCGATGGCGTTCTTCGGTGGCTCCACCGGTGTGATCTACAAACAGTTCTCCATCACCATTGTTTCGGCCATGGCGTTGTCGGTACTGGTTGCCCTGATCTTCACCCCGGCCTTGTGCGCCACCATGCTCAAGCCAATCGACCCGGAAAAGCACGGCCAACCCAAGCGTGGTTTCTTCGGCTGGTTCAACCGCACCTTCGACCGTGGCGTACTGAGCTACGAGCGCGGCGTGGGTAACATGATCAAGCACAAGATCCCGGCGTTCCTCGTGTACCTGCTGATCTTCGCCGGCATGATCTGGCTGTTCATGCGCATCCCGGCTGCGTTCCTGCCCGACGAAGACCAGGGCGTGATTTTTGCCCAGGTACAGACGCCGGTCGGCTCGACGGCTGAACGCACGCAAAAAGTCATCGACGACATGCGCATCTTCCTGCTCAACGACAAGGAAGGCGAGCCAGGCGAAGGCAAAGGCGTGAAATCGGTATTTACCGTGAACGGCTTCAACTTCGCGGGCCGTGGCCAGAGTTCCGGCCTGGCATTTGTGATGCTCAAGCCGTGGGATGAGCGCGACGCGTCCACCTCGGTATTTGAAATCGCCAAGCGTGCCCAGGGCTACTTCATGCAGACCTTCCAGGACGCCATGGTGTTTGCCATCGTGCCGCCGTCGGTACTGGAATTGGGTAACGCCACCGGTTTCGACGTGTTCCTGCAAGACCAGGGCGGCGTCGGCCATGACAAGTTGATGGCTGCACGTAACCAGTTCCTGGGCATGGCCGCACAGAGCAAGATCCTGGCCGGTGTGCGCCCTAACGGCGTGAACGATGAGCCGCAATACGAGCTCACCGTCGACGACGAGAAGGCCAGCGCCCAAGGCATCACGCTGTCGAACATCAACCAGACCCTGGCGATTGCCCTGGGTGGCAGCTACGTGAACGACTTCATCGACCGTGGTCGCGTGAAGAAAGTCTACGTGCAAGGTGAGGCCGCCAGCCGCATGTCGCCCGAAGACCTGAACAAATGGTACGTGCGCAGCGACTCCGGGAAGATGGTGCCGTTGTCGGCCATCGCCTCGGGCAAGTGGATCTACGGTTCGCCGAAGCTCTCGCGTTATAACGGTGTGGCGGCGATGGAAATCCTCGGCACCCCGGCACCGGGCTACAGCACCGGTGATGCGATGACGGAAGTAGAGCGCCTCGTCAAGCAACTGCCGGCCGGTATTGGCTATGCCTGGACAGGCCTGTCATATGAAGAACGCTTGTCCGGTTCACAGGCGCCTGCGCTGTACGCCCTGTCGCTGCTGGTCGTGTTCCTGTGCCTGGCAGCCCTGTACGAAAGCTGGTCGATCCCGATCGCAGTGGTGCTGGTAGTGCCGCTGGGCGTGGTGGGTGCGTTGATTGCGACCAGCATGCGCGGGCTGTCCAACGACGTGTTCTTCCAGGTGGGCCTGTTGGTGACGGTGGGTCTGGCGGCGAAAAACGCCATCTTGATCGTGGAGTTCGCCAAAGAGCTCCACGAACAAGGCAAGGGCATCGTCGAGGCGGCCATCGAGGCGTCCCGCATGCGTCTGCGGCCAATCATCATGACCTCCATGGCGTTCATCCTCGGCGTATTGCCGCTGGCGATCTCCTCGGGTGCAGGCTCAGGCAGCCAGCATGCGATCGGTACCGGCGTGATTGGCGGTATGATCACGGCCACCGTGTTGGCGATCTTCTGGGTGCCGTTGTTCTTCGCAACGGTGTCCGCCATCGGCGACCGTAAAAAGACTGACACTACTGAAACTCCTAAAGAGGCTGGCCAATGAGCAAGTCGCTACTTTCCTTAGCCGTCACGGCATTCGTGCTCAGTGGCTGCTCGCTGATACCTGACTATCAGCGTCCCGAAGCGCCAGTGGCCGCGCAATACCCGCAGGGGCCGGCGTATTCGTCGGCCCAGGCGCCGGGCCAGGCCGCTGCCGAGCAGGGCTGGAAGCAGTTTTTCCATGACCCTGCCCTGCAACAGCTGATCCAGACCGCGCTGGTGAACAACCGTGACCTGCGCGTTGCGGCACTGAACATCGACGCTTACGCGGCGCAGTACCAGATCCAGCGTGCCGACCTGTTCCCGGCCATCTCGGCCACGGGCAGCGGCAGCCGTTCACGCACCCCGGCCAAGCTGTCGCAGACCGGCGAAGCCGGCATTACCAGCCAATACTCGGCCGGCCTGGGTATCAGTTCGTATGAACTGGACCTGTTCGGTCGCGTGCGCAGCCTGAGTGAAGAAGCACTGCAAAAGTACTTCGCCACTGAAGAAGCGCGACGCAGCACCCAGATCAGCCTGGTGGCCAGCGTGGCTAACGCCTACCTGACCTGGCAGGCCGACAAGGAATTGCTCAAGCTGACCCAGGACACCCTCGGCGCGTTCGAGCAGAGCTTCAAACTGACCTCGCGCAGCAATGAAGTCGGTGTGGCTTCGGCCCTCGACCTCAGCCAGGCACGCACCTCGGTGGAAAACGCCCGCGTTCAACTGGCGCGCTACACGCGTCAGGTGGCTCAGGACGAAAACAGCCTGACCCTGCTGCTGGGCACCGGTTTGCCGGCGAATATCACCAGCAAGCCGCTGTCGGATGACCTGCTCAGCGAAGTGCCGGCCGGGTTGCCGTCCGACCTGCTGCAACGTCGTCCCGATATTGTGCAGGCCGAGTACAACCTCAAGGCAGCCAACGCCAATATCGGCGCGGCCCGTGCGGCGTTCTTCCCGAGCATCAGCCTGACGGCGAGTGCCGGTACTGCCAGCCCGACGTTGGGTGGCCTGTTCAAGGGTGGCTCGGGTACCTGGTCGTTCGCCCCGCAGATCAATATCCCGATCTTCAATGCCGGTAGCCTGCGCGCGAGCCTGGACTATTCGAAGATTCAGAAAGAGATCAACGTGGCCAACTACGAGAAGGCTATTCAGACTGGCTTCCAGGAAGTGTCCGACGGCCTTGCCGCCCGTGAGACTTACAAGCAGCAGCTGGACGCCCAACGTGGTTTCGTCGCGGCCAACCAGGATTACTACCGTTTGGCCGAGCGTCGCTACCGCATTGGTGTGGACAGTAACCTGACGTTCCTCGACGCCCAGCGCCAACTGTTCAGTGCCCAGCAATCGTTGATCACCGACCGTCTGGCGCAGCTCAACAGCGAGGTCAACCTGTACAAGGCCCTCGGTGGTGGCTGGAACGAGCAGACTGCTCGGAATGAGCCGGTGAAAGAAGAAGCACCGCCGCTGAAGTTGTTCTGATAGCAGCGATGTAGACAAGACCGCTTCCCTCACCGGAAGCGGTTTTTTTGTGGGAGCTGGCTTGCCTGCGATGGCGGTCTTTCGGAGTACATATCCGTTATTTGGGTAACGGCTGAAATCGGTTCCGCTCTTACAGCGGGTCACTTTTGGAAAGAGCCCAAAAGTAACCAAAAGGCTCTCGCCCCACCACTCGGCACCTCGCTGTGGCTCGGTGTGCCCGCACGCAGGCTTGAATCCGTGGGCCGCCGCGATGGGCCATCCTTGGCCCAGCGCGGCTAACCCGGCGTCCTGCCGGGTTACCCACGGATTCAAGCCTGCGTGCGGCCAGCGTGGTTTACGGGGCGCCTCAGATCAAGATCAAGATCAAAAGCAAGAGCACGGCGGCCTGGTAGCCGACCTGAGTGGTTGGATCAAAGGCGCTTTTTTTTGAGCAGATTGCGATTCTCCAGGCAAATGGAGGCGATAAGTACTCTGTGGCGAGCGGGCTTGCCCCGCGTTGGGCTGCGCAGCGGCCCCCAAACCAGCGGCCGGAGATTGTCTGACTCACCGCATTCTTTCTTTCCAGGGCTGCTGCGCAGCCCAACGCGGGCGGTGCGACGATTCGACAAGCCCGCTCGCCACAGAGTACGTATCGCCTGTTCTTCCTAAAGACCTCGAAAGGGCTGGCTGTAAGAGCTGAACCCAAAGCCGCCGTTACCGCAGCAACGGATACGTACCCAGCAATCCCCTCTCCCCCAAACCTTGCCTTGCCTTCAACCTTTCAGGCTAAAATTAGTAACAGATTCTTACAAACCACAAAGGGAGCTTGTCGTCATGATCGTAGGAATCGACCTGGGCACGACCAACAGCCTCGCCGCTGTCTGGCGCGGCGATGCCACGGAATTGGTGCCAAATGCCCTTGGCCAGTTGCTGACCCCAAGCGTGGTCGGCCTGGATGATCAAGGCCGCGTGCTGGTCGGCCAAGCTGCCAAGGAGCGCCTGCACACCCACCCGCACCTGACCACCTCGCTGTTCAAGCGCTACATGGGCAGCGCCACGGAAGTGCGTCTCGGCGACCGTTCGTTTCGCCCCGAAGAACTTTCGGCGCTGGTGCTCAAAAGCCTGAAAGAAGACATCGAGCGCACCTACGGCCAGACCGTCACCGAAGCGGTGATCAGCGTGCCCGCCTACTTCAGCGATGGCCAACGCAAAGCCACGCGCATCGCTGGTGAGCTGGCGGGGCTCAACGTTGAAAAACTGATCAACGAGCCCACCGCTGCTGCGCTGGCCTACGGGCTGCACCAGCGCGACAAGGAGACCTCGTTTTTGGTGTTCGACCTCGGCGGCGGCACCTTTGATGTGTCGATCATCGAGCTGTTCGACGGGGTGATGGAAGTGCGCGCCAGCGCCGGCGATAACTTCCTCGGTGGCGAAGACTTCGACACCTTGCTGCTCGAACACTTCGTCGACAGCCAGCGCAACGCTCAGGGTTTCCCGCCCACCAGTAGCGTGCTGCAAGCCCTGCGCCGCGAAGCCGAGCGTGTGCGCAAAGCCCTGGGCCAGGACGACAGCGCCGAGTTCGCCTTGCGCGTTGACGGCCAGCAATGGGTAACAACCATCACCCAGCAGGACATGGCCAAGCTCTACACGACACTGCTGGAACGCCTGCGCGCGCCGATCGAACGCGCCCTGCGCGATGCGCGGATTCGCGTGGGTGACCTTGATGAAATCCTGCTGGTGGGCGGTACCACGCGCATGCCGCTGGTGCGCAAACTCGCCGCTGGCTTGTTCGGGCGTTTCCCCTCTATCAGCCTCGACCCGGACCAAGTCGTCGCCCACGGAGCCGCCATCCAGGCCGCGCTCAAGGCTCGTTCGGCGGCGCTGGAAGAAGTGGTGCTGACCGACGTGTGCCCCTACACCCTGGGCATCGAAACCGCCAACCAGTACGGCGGCCACATCGAAAGCGGCCATTACCTGCCGCTGATCGAGCGCAACAGCAGCGTGCCTGTGAGCCGGGTCAAAAGCGTGGTCACCCTTTCCGACGACCAGACCCGCGTGCTGTTGAAAATCTACCAGGGCGAAAGCCGTCTGGTGAAAGACAACATCGAGTTGGGCCAGCTGGAAATTCCGGTGCCCAAACGCAAGGCCGGCGAAGTTTCGCTGGACGTGCGCTTCACCTACGACAACAACGGGTTGCTCGAAGCCCAAGTGAACATCCCGTTGACCGGCGAGCAACATTCACTGGTGATCGAAAACAACCCTGGCGTGCTGAGCCCGGAGGAAATTCAACAACGTCTGCAAGCCTTGGCGCTGCTGAAGGTTCACCCGCGCGACCAGCAGGTCAACACCGTATTGACCGCCCGCCTCGAGCGCCTCTACCAGGAAAGCCTGGGCGAGATGCGCGAAAGATTCGGGCACTTGGCCGCACAATTCCAGCAGGTGCTCGACACCCAGGACGAGCGGCGCATCCGCGAGGCCCGCAGCGAACTCACCCGTCAACTTGAGCAACTCGACAACGGGTTCTGGCACTAAGGGAACACAACATGGACTGTTGGACAGTGTTGCAACTGGCGGACGACGTCGACGAACGCACGATCAAACGCACCTATGCGCGACTGCTGAAAAGTTGCCGCCCGGACGATGACCCCGAAGGTTTCCAGCGCCTGCGCGAAGCCTATGAGCAGGCATTAAACGAAGCGCGCTGGCGGGCGGACGACGAGGAGCACGCGCACGACGTCGTGGTAGAACAAGCCTGCGCCAACCTCAACAACCTGGATGAACAAATGGTCGTTCGCCCAGTCAGCCCTGCGCCGTTCGACGCGCCCGCGCCGAACCCGGCCGAAGCACTGATCAGCGGCCTCAACGCCAGCAATCTGGATGAACGCTGGGCCCAGGCCCAACAGCAACATTGCGCCGATGCGTTCCAGGCCGCCCTGCTGCGCCATTGCTTTGAAACGCCCGCTGAGCGCGGCGCGATTGCCGCGTGGGCGGTTCAACATCTTGAATGGCTGACACCCTGGCAACAGGTGTCGATGGCGCCCTGGCAGCACGAAGCACTGGCGGGGGAATTGCTCCAGCAATATCGAGGCGAGTTGCAGGCGCTACTGGAACAAAAAGCCGAGCGCGAATTCGTCACCCAGCTCACGCGTTGCAACACTCAACCCTGGTTGCGGGTCTTCGACCTGCAACAGCAATGGCAACGCATGCTCCTGCAATTGCTTCACGACACCCAATGGAGCGTGCCGTTGTTTGAGCGCGTGTGTCAGGTATTTGGCTGGGACGATCAGAAAGGCGTATACCCCGAACCCGCCTGGATGTGGCGCAGCCTGGTGTCTCGCTGCGAACAGGAAAGCTTCTTCGCCAACCTGCAGGAAAAGGCGCTGAACGGACCGCGCAACTCGCCCGAAACGTTGCCTGCGCGGTTGCTGCTAACCCCCATGCCTGCCACCGAACAGGTTCGTTTGCTCGCCAAGTTTGGCGACGACCAATGGAAGGCGTGCCAGCAATTGTCCGAAAAATTCGCATGGCGCTATCCATCGTTGGTTGATCGCCTGCCTCAACCCGATGTGTTTTTCTGGCGCAAGTTTCTGCCACGCCGGGTCAGCGATCAAACCTGGGGCAGGGTATGGGGCGGCTTGGCCATCGCTACTGCCCTGGCGTCCATTCACCTGAAAAAAAGCCCTGCCCCCGTCGAACTCATCATTTTCATGTTGATGACGTTTCTACCCACCGTGATCGCCATACGCGTCACCCAGGCCTGGGCAGTCATCACTGCGCACCTGATCGTCGCTGATTTGTGGCTCAGCGAGCGACTGCTGTCCAAACGTTTCAACCCGCGCCAGTACTGGCTGGTGCTGCGCCACGGTGTTCCGCAGGTAGGAATGCTGTTGATGTTCGGCTTCGTGATGGGCCTGATGGGTATGCTGACTTACGCGGGCATGATCCTGATCAACCTGTTCACTAGCCGTCGCATCGGTGAGGTCAGCGAGTCCTTCAACGAAAAATGGCCATGGATCTGCGGGCTGCACTGGGGTTACTGGAGCCCGCTGCAAGTGGGCTTCCTGGTGGTCATGGTGGTCGTGACCCTCGCCTGCCAACTGTACCTGCCCGCCTTCCCTTTGACCCGGCTGGTAGAGTACCGAATGTAAACGTCGCGCAGGCGGGCTACCCCGTACCGGGCGGCCCGCCAACTTACGTTCGATCATCGCCCACAACCCGCACTCCCCCACTTTCATCGCCCCCACACCGCCAAGCACCATGGCCGGCACCTGCATAACCCCAATAACAACAGGTCCCTCGCCATGAGCACTTTGCATCCGCGCCAGCTGTTGCTGGCCACTGCTGTCGCCAGTTTTGCCTTGCCCGTCGTCGCCGAAGAACACGGCTTTCTCGAAGACGCCAGCGCCAACCTCAACCTGCGCAATTTCTTCTTCAACCGCAATTACACAAACCCGACCAAAACCCAGGGCGGCGCGCAGGAGTGGACGCAGAGTTTCATCCTCGACGCCAAGTCCGGCTTCACCCAGGGCACGGTGGGTTTTGGGCTGGATGTGTTGGGTTTGTATTCCGAAAAGCTGGATGGCGGGCGCGGCACCGGCGGCACTCAGTTGCTGCCACTGGACCGCGATGGGCGCCCGGCGGATAACTTCGGGCGCCTGGGCGTGGCCTTCAAGGCGCGGTTTTCCAAAACAGAAGTGAAAGTCGGCGAGTGGATGCCGGTGCTGCCGATCCTGCGTTCAGACGACGGCCGCTCCCTGCCGCAAACCCTGCGCGGCGGGCAGATCACGTCAAAGGAAATCGACGGCCTGACCCTCTACGGCGGCCAGTTCCGCGCCAACAGCCCGCGCGACGACAGCAGCATGACGGACCTGTCGATGTCCGGTAAAACCGCCTTCACCTCCGACCGCTTCAACTTCCAGGGTGCCGAGTACGCCTTCAACGACAAACGCACACAGGTCGGCGTCTGGAATGCCCAGCTCAAAGACATCTACCGCCAGCAGTTCGTCAATGTGATCCACAGCCAACCACTGGGCGACTGGACCCTGGGCGCCAACCTCGGCTTCTTCTATGGCAAGGATGACGGCAGTGCCCGCGCCGGTGAGTTGGACAACACGACCTGGTCCGGCCTGTTCTCGGCCAAATACGGCGGCAACACGTTCTACGTCGGCCTGCAAAAACTCTCCGGCAACAGCGCCTGGATGCGCGTCAATGGCACCAGCGGCGGCACGCTGGCCAACGATAGCTACAACGCCAGCTACGACAATGCCCAGGAGAAATCCTGGCAGGTGCGCCACGACTTCAACTTCGTGGTACTGGGCTTGCCCGGCTTAACCTTGATGAACCGCTACATCAGCGGCAGCAACGTGCACACAGGCTTGATTACCGACGGCAAGGAATGGGGTCGCGAGAGCGAATTGGGCTACACCGTGCAGAGCGGCAGCCTCAAAAACCTCAACGTGCGCTGGCGCAATTCGAGCATGCGGCGCGACTACAGCAACAATGAGTTTGATGAAAACCGGTTGATCGTCAGTTACCCGATCAGCCTGCTGTAAACCGCCGCTGAACTTGCGGTATGGTGCGCGCCTGCCGCTGCTGATCCGCCCAGCAGCGGCCTTCATTCGAGCCCGCGCCCACCATGAAATCCTTCGCGATTGCCTGTGCACTGCTTGCCCTGGCTTTGAGCCTCAGCGGCTGCATCGGCGCGCCCATCGCCCTGACGCCGCAGACCGAACAGCGTTTGCAGGCGCAGGCGCCGATTCGATTCCTGCTGACCTTTGATGATGGCCCCAGCGCCTCGGGCTACAACAACCCGAGCCGCTCGGTGGTGGCTGACCTGGCGAACAACCCGGTATTGCCGGGCATCAAGGCGGTGTTCTTCGTGCAGACCGAGGCCTCTCGCTCCGGCGGCAGTTCACGGGGTCGCAAGACCATGGAGCGCGAATACGCGGCCGGGCATATCCTGGGCTTTCACACCGCCACCGCGTTTCATACCAACCACCGTTGGCTGAACGATGCCGAGCTTGAAAGCACCCTCACCCAGGGCGCCGCCGATATTGCGTCAATCACCGGCGCTTCGCCCTTGCTGGTGCGCCCGCCCTTCTGGAACTACGACAAACGCACCTTCGCCGCCTACACGCGTCACGGCATGCGGGTGTTGTTGACCGACCTGAGTGCCAATGACGGCAAGATCTGGGGCTTCAATGGCAGCCCGCGCCGCCGCGCCAACCTGTACCGGCAATTGTCGGTGGTGCGCGAGCGCATTGCCTTGGGCGAACTGCCGACGGTGGACGGCGTGATACCGGTGGTGGTGACCTTCCACGACATCAACCGCTACACCGCGCGGCACCTGCAGGAATACCTGCAGATCCTGATGGACAGCGCGCGCATCAACGGCATGAAAACAGCCGCCGAGCCGTTCTACACCGACCATGCCACCCTTGAGCGCGCGGCGCTGGCGCGCACGGTGAACGATGTGAATGAACCCGTGCATCTGCCCGGCGTGTGGAACTGGGTGTGGGACGCGGATTCCCACTGATGATCATCCCTACGCTGCCCGTGGCAACGATCATTGCCGGGATTCGACGCCCAGTTCATCCCACACTGACTCTGCCAGGTGAAACGTCGCATTCGCGGCGGGAATTCCGCAGTAGATCGCGCTCTGCATCAGCACTTCCTTGATCTCGGCGCGGGTTACGCCGTTGCTCGCGGCGGCGCGCAGGTGCAGTTTGAGTTCCTCGCTGCGGTTCATGCCGATCAACATCGCGATGGTGATCAGGCTGCGGGTATGCCGAGGCAGCCCCGGACGGGTCCAGATATCCCCCCAGGCGTGACGGGTGATCATCTCCTGAAACTCGCTGTTGAACTCGGTAAGAGCGTTCAGGCTACGATCGACATGCGCGTCGCCCAGCACTTCGCGACGCACCTGCAGGCCGTCGGCATAACGTTGTTTCTCGTCCACAAAAAACTCCTAGTTCGCGTTAATGATGAGTGAGTGGGCTTGCCGTGGCATGCAGGCTTATTGTGGCAAGCGGGCCTGTTGTGGCAAGCAGGCCTTTTGTGGCGAGCGGGCTTGCCCCGCGTTGGGCTGCGAAGCGGCCACAAAACCAGCCGACCCTGTTTATCTGGAAGAACGCGGTGACTGAATCAGGGCTGCTTCGCAGCCCAACGCGGGGCAAGCCCGCTCGCCACAACGAGCCCGCTTGCCATATCTAAACTGCTCACCACATCAAGCCTGTTTGCCACAACAAGCCCGCTCACCACCATCAGCCTCACCCGCCACAGATTCAGCGGGCCAGCAGAAATTCCAGCACGCGGTCACTGAACGCGGCGCCGGCCTGGACGTTGGACAAGTGCGCCGCATAGAACTCGGCGTACTCCGCCCCCCTCACATGGGTCTGGATAAAATGGCTGCCGGCAGGCGGTGTAACCGCGTCTTCACTGCCGGCAATCACCAGCGTCGGTACGCTGATTGAACCCAGTTGCTCACGCAAGTCCGCGTCACGCACCGCCGCGCAGTTGGCGGCGTAACCCTCAGGTGAGGTGGCGGCGAGCATGTCGGTGATCAGCCTGGCCTGGTCGGGATGAGCCTCGGCAAAATCGGGTGTAAACCACCGCGCAATCGAAGCATCGCGCAGCGCGACCATGGCTGCGGCGCCGTCACGCAACACCGTCTCAATACGTGGGTTCCACACTTCGGGCGTGCCGATTTTGGCGGCGGTATTGCACACCACCAAGCGGCGCAAACGCTCGCCCGCGTGGATACCCAACCACTGACCAATCAGACCGCCCATGGACAGGCCGCAAAAATGTGCGCGGGGGATTTCCAACGCATCAAGCAACGCGATGACGTCCTGGCCCAACTGCTCAATGCTGTAAGGGCCTTCGGTTACCAGGGATTTGCCGTGGCCACGGGTGTCGAAACGCAGCACCCGGAAATGCCTGGTGAAGGACTGCATCTGGATGTCCCACATATGCAGGTCGGTGCCCAACGAGTTGGACAGCACCAGCACCGGCGCATCCATGGGGCCGTCGAGTTGATAATGCAGTTCACCCTCAGCGAGTCTTACAAAAGCCACGGCAATCTCCTTATGCGTTCAATGAGAAGTGGTCGCTGACTGCGCGAGTAACCCACGTGTGGGCCTGCCCCAGGTAATGGGCCGGGTCGAGCAAGCGGTCCAGTTCAGCCGCTGACAACTCGGCAGTGACGCGCGGCTCATCGGCCAATACCGCACGCAAATGGCGACCCTCGGCCACCGCACGTTTGCAGCATTGCTCCAGCAGATGGTGCGCAGTTTCGCGGCCCAAGCGTTGAGCCAGCACGATGCTGACCGCTTCGGCCAGCACCAGGCCGCGGGTCAGATCCAGGTTGTGGGCCATGCGTGCGGCGTCGACTTCCAACCCTTCACTCACCAGCACTGCCTGCTTCAAGGCACCTGAAACCAACCGGCAAATTTCCGGCAGGGTTTCCCACTCGGCATGCCACAAGCCCAGGCTGCGCTCGTGCTCCTGAGGCATGGCGCTGAACATGGTCGCCACCAACCCCGGCACGCGGGTGGCGGCGCTGATCAGCACGGCGGCGCCCACCGGGTTGCGTTTGTGCGGCATGGTCGAGGAACCGCCTTTGCCGGGTGCCGACGGTTCGAACACTTCGGCCGCTTCGGTCTGCATCAGCAGGCTGATGTCGCGGCCAAGCTTGCCGAGGCTGCCGGCGATCAGGCCGAGGGCGCTGGCGAATTCGACCAGACGATCGCGTTGGGTATGCCAGGGCTGCTCGGGCAAACTCAGTTGCAACTCGCCAGCCAAGGCTTCGGCCACCGGCATCGCGTGATCGCCGAGCGCGGCCAGCGTGCCGGAGGCACCACCGAATTGCAGCACCAGCAGGCGCGGTTTCAGTTCGGCAAGACGTTGGCGACTGCGCGTCACGGCCCCCAGCCAGCCGGCGATTTTCATCCCCAGCGTGACCGGCGTTGCGTGCTGCAACCAGGTACGCCCGGCCAGTGGCACGCCTGCGTAACGCTGCGCTTGCACCGCAAGAATCCCGCCCAACTGCGCAAGATCCGCTTCGATCAAGGCCACTGCATTGCGCAATTGCAGGACCAGTCCCGTGTCCATCACATCCTGGCTGGTCGCACCCAGGTGCACATAACGTTCGGCGCCAGCGTCTTCACTGGCGATCAACGTGCCCAGCGCCTTCACCAGCGGAATCGCCGAGTTCCCCGCCGTGGCAATCGCCACGCCGAGGGCATCCACGTCATACAGTGACGCCAGGCAGGCCTGGGCGATCGGTGCGACGGCGGCCTGCGGAATCAGCCCGACCTGCGCCTGGGCCCGAGCCAGGCCCGCTTCAAAATCCAGCATGCCCTGCAGGCGCCCCGTATCGCAGAACACCTCGGCCATGCTGTCAGCGGTGAAGTAAGCGTCGAACAGTTGATTGCTCGTGCGCAGTGTCATAACTCATCCCTTACAAATCGTGGTGCAAATAAGCCGCCTGCTTCGGCAGACGCAAGCTGAACAGGAACGCCACGGCCATCATTGCGGTGACGTACCAGTAGAACGTGTTTTCCATGCCCATGGTCTTCAGGCCCAGGGCTACGTATTCCGCCGAGCCGCCGAAGATCGCGTTGGCCACTGCATAGGCCAGGCCCACGCCGAGTGCGCGTACTTGTGGCGGGAACATTTCGGCTTTTACCAAGCCGCTGATCGAGGTGTAGAAGCTCACAATAGCCAAGGCTACGGTGATCAACACAAACGCCAGAAACGGGCTGGTCACGGTTTTCAGGCTCAACAGGATCGGCACCGTGCACAGGGTGCCCAGCGCGCCGAACCAGAGCATGGAATTACGGCGACCGATCTTGTCTGCCAGCATGCCGAACAGCGGCTGCATGCACATGTAAAGGAACAGCGCGCCGGTCATGATGTAGCTGGCGGTCTTGGCGTGCATCCCGGCGGTGTTCACCAGGTATTTCTGCATGTAAGTGGTGAATGTGTAGAAAATCAGCGAGCCGCCGGCGGTGTAGCCGAGCACCGTGATAAACGCCGCTTTGTGATCGCGAAACAGTGCAGCGATGCTGCCGGCGTCCTTGTCTTCACGCATTTCCTTGCTGGTGGTTTCCTTGAGGGTGCGACGCAGCAGCAGGGAAATCACCGCCGCAATGGCGCCGATCACGAACGGAATCCGCCAGCCCCAGGCGCGCAACTCTTCTTCGGTGAGCAGTTGTTGCAGGATCACCACCACCAGCACCGCCAGCAGTTGCCCGCCGATCAGGGTCACGTACTGGAACGAGGCAAAGAAACCACGCTGGCCCTTGAGCGCGACTTCACTCATGTAGGTCGCGGTGGTGCCGTACTCGCCCCCCACCGACAACCCCTGAAACAACCGCGCCACCAGCAGCAAGGCCGGGGCCCAGGCGCCGATGTCTTTGTAGGTGGGCAAAAAGGCGATGACCAGCGAGCCGGCGCACATCATCAGCACCGAGATCATCATCGAGTTTTTGCGCCCGTGTTTGTCGGCCACCCGGCCAAACAGCCAGCCGCCGATAGGCCGCATCAGGAACCCGGCGGCGAACACGCCCGCAGTGTTGAGCAGTTGGACGGTAGGGTCGTCCGACGGGAAAAAGGCCGGGGCAAAGTAGATGGCGCAGAAGGCGTAGACGTAAAAGTCGAACCATTCGACGAGGTTGCCGGAGGACGCACCGACAATCGCAAAAATCCGTTTGCTGCGTTCTTCTCCGGTGTAGTGACTGGTTGTTGTTGTCATGTTTTCTCACTCAGTGGGAACGGTTATAGCCTAGACATACTTTGCAACATCCATGTTCCGCAAGCAGAGTTTTGATAGGTGCTGCTTTGGAGGACGCTATCGCAGGCAAGCCAGCTCCCACATTCTGATTTGTAAATACCTTCAAATGTGGGAGCTGCGGTGCGACGATTCGACTTGCCTGCGATGGGGCCCTCAAGACCGGCTCAATAATCGAAGAACACCGTTTCCTTGTCCGTGCCCTGCAAAATCACATTCCAGTGATGCACACCGGCCGCATCGAGCCTGGCAATCAACGTGCTACGCCGTTCAGCCGGCACACACGCCAGCAACGGGTCGTCCCCATTCAGCGCTTCCCCGTCAAAATAAATTCGCGTCAGCAAGTGCTTCACCAACCCACGGGCGAACACCAGCACCACCAAATGCGGCGCCTGCGTCGTACCGTTCAACCCCGGCACGGCGCCCGGCTTGATGGTGGTAAAGCGAAACCGCCCATCGGCGTCTACCGGCACCCGGCCGAAGCCTTCGAAGTTCGGGTCTACGGCTTTGTCCTGCTCATCCTCAGGATGGTCGTACTTGCCGGCGGCGTTGGCTTGCCAGACTTCGAGCATGGCGTCGTTGACGACATCACCGTTGCCATCCACCACTTGCCCGCTGATCGCCACTCGCTCGCCAAGGGTGGCGGGCACGGTCAGGTCTTCGCGGTTCAGCCAGGTCAGGCCGATGTGGTAATACGGCCCGACGGTGTGGGACGTGGTCGCGTTGAGTGTCATCTCATTTCTCCATCGGCGTGGCGTCGCGGCCGCGCAGGACGATGTCCCAGCGGTAGCCGAGGGCATAGGAAGGAATGGTTTTTTCCAGATCGAAGCTGGCGATCAGGCGCTGCTTGGCCGAGGTGTCGGGCACGCAGTTGTAGATCGGGTCGTATTCGAGCAGCGGGTCGCCAGGGAAATACATCTGCGTCACCAACCGCGTCAGCACACTGGGGCCGAACAGCGAAAAGTGGATATGCGCCGGGCGCCACGCGTTGTGGTGGTTGCCCCACGGGTAGGCGCCGGGCTTGATGGTCTGGAATTGATACCAGCCCTCGGCGTCGGTGACGGTGCGGCCGGTGCCGGTGAAATTCGGGTCCAGCGGCGCGTCGTGCAGGTCGCGCTTGTGGTTGTAGCGGCCAGCGGCGTTGGCCTGCCAGATTTCCACGAGGATGCCCGGCACCGGTAGACCATTCTCATCCAGCACCCGGCCATGAATGATGATGCGTTCGCCCTGGGGCTCACCGTCATGCTGAGCCGTCAGGTCATTGTCATTCTCGCCTACTCGCTCGGCGCCAATGGTCGGGCCGGTAATTTCCGACAAGGAATGGGGCAGAAACACCAACGGCTTGGACGGCGAACGCAGGTTCGTCGACTGATAGGCCGGGTGCAGGTAATCAGGCTGGGTGCCCGCTTGCGGGCGCCGGTAACCGGGCTTGTCACTCATGCAGCAATCCTCTCTTGTTAGATGCGTTCAATCGCCAGGGCCAGGCCTTGGCCGACGCCCACGCACATAGTCGCCAGGCCTTTGCGGCCGCCGTTTTTTTCCAGCTGGTGCAATGCAGTCATTACCAACCGCGCGCCGCTCATGCCCAGCGGATGGCCGAGGGCGATGGCGCCGCCGTTCGGGTTAACGTGAGGCGCATTGTCGGCGATACCGAGTTCACGCAGCACCGCCAGGCCTTGGCTGGCAAAGGCTTCGTTGAGCTCGATCACGTCAAAATCAGTGACGGCCAGGCCCAGGCGCTCTACCAGTTTGCGCACGGCGGGCACCGGGCCAATGCCCATCACACGCGGGGCGACACCGGCGCTGGCCATGCCCAACACGCGGGCGCGGGCGGTCAGGCCGTGTTTTTTCACCGCCTCGGCAGAGGCCAGGATCAGCGCGGCGGCACCGTCATTGACCCCCGAGGCGTTGCCTGCCGTGACGGTCTTGTCGGGACCATTCACTGGCTTGAGTTTGGCCAGGGCTTCCAGGCTGGTGTCCCGTGGATGTTCATCGTGTTCCACCACGGTTTCGCCTTTTTTATGGGCGACCCGCACCGGCACGATCTCTTCGGCGAAGAAGCCTGCAGCCTGAGCGGCCGCCGTGCGTTGCTGGCTGCGCAGGGCGAAGGCGTCCTGGTCAGCGCGTGAGACGTTGTAGTCGTCGGCCACGTTGTCGGCGGTCTGCGGCATCGCATCCACGCCATACTGAGCTTTCATCAACGGGTTGATAAAACGCCAGCCGATGGTGGTGTCTTCCAGCTTCATGTTTCGCGAAAACGCCGCGTCAGCCTTGCCCATCACGAATGGCGCGCGGGACATCGACTCGACGCCGCCGGCAATCGCCAGCTCCATTTCGCCGCTGGCAATGGCGCGAAACGCCGTGCCGATGGCGTCCATGCCCGAGGCGCACAAACGGTTGAGGGTCACGCCCGGAATGCTTTCCGGCAGGCCGGCGAGCAGCAGCGCCATGCGCGCGACGTTGCGGTTGTCTTCACCGGCCTGGTTGGCGCAGCCGAGGAACACCTCATCGACCATGCTCCAGTCCACCGAAGGGTTGCGCTCGATCAGCGCCTTGATCGGCAATGAAGCCAGGTCATCGGCTCGCACGGTCGACAGGCCACCGCCGAAACGGCCGATAGGGGTGCGAATGGCATCGCAGATAAACACGTCACGCATCAGGCTTCTCCCGGCGCTTGGCCGTGGGCGGCGGCGGTGCGTGCTTCAAGATCACGCAGGGCGGTCAGTTCGACCTCAGTGGGTTCGGCCGTGGTGGCGACCTGATCCGCAAAACGGATCGCCCAGCCGGTGGCCGCGACGACTTGCTCTCGGGTCACGCCTGGGTGCAGTGCGGTGACCACGAATTCATGGGTGCCCTCTTCCGGCTCCATGGTGCACAGGTCGGTAATAATGCCCACCGGACCGGCGCCTGGCAGGCCCAGACGCTTGCGTGAATCGCCACCTTCGCCGTGACCGACCGAGGTGATGAAATCCAGCTTGTCGACGAACGAGCGTGCCGACTGCTTGAGGATGATCAGCACGCTTTTGGCCGAACCTGCAATTTCCGGCGCGCCACCGGCACCCGGCAGGCGCACTTTGGGCTGGTGGTAGTCACCGACCACGGTGGTGTTGATATTGCCAAAACGGTCGACTTGAGCGGCGCCGAGAAAGCCGACGTCGATGCGCCCGCCTTGCAGCCAATAGCGAAAAATCTCACCGGTCGGCACCACGGTGTCAGCGGTTTCAGCCAGTTCACCATCACCGATGGAAAGCGGCAGTACCGAGGGCTTGGCGCCGATCGGGCCGGACTCGTAAATCAGCACCACGTCGGGTGAGGAGGTCAGGCGTGCGAGGTTGGCGGCCTTGGAGGGCAGGCCGATGCCGACAAAACACACGGCGCCATTTTTGAGACGGCGCGCGGCGGCGACGGTCATCATTTCATTGGTCGAGTAAGCCATTAACGGGCCTCCTGCGCGGTGGCCAGCCTGGCCTGGAATTCACTGAAGTCGGCAGTGCCGTGGATGTAGTTGTCGATCCAGGCGGTAAAGGTCCCACGGTCGCGGGCGATTGGGTCCCACGCCTGATAGAAACGGTTATCGCGCTCGTTGTAGCCGTGGGCGTAGGACGGATGTGCTCCGCCAGGAACATGACAGACCGCCGTCAGGGCCCAGGTCGGCAGCACACAACTGTTCATCGGTGCGTTCAAGTCGTCGACGATTTCTTCAACCGTGACGATGCAGCGCTTGGCCGCCAGGGCTGCTTCTTTCTGCACGCCGAGAATGCCCCAGAGCAAGACGTTGCCCTTGCGGTCGGCCTTTTGTGCGTGGATCACGGTGACGTCCGGGCGCACAGACGGCACGGCTGCCAGCACTTCGCCGGTGAACGGGCAGGTCACGGTCTTGATCAGCGGGTTGACCTTGGGCAAATCGGAACCGGCGTAGGCACGCAGCACCGCAAACGGTAGGCCCGAAGCACCCGCAACGTAGGCATTGGCCAGGTCGGCGTGGCTGTGTTCTTCAATCTCCAGCGGCTGTGGCCACTGCTTCTCAACGGCGTCGCGCAGGCGATGCAAGGAGCCCACACCGGGGTTGCCGCCCCAGGAGAAAATCAACTTGCGGGCGCAACCGGCGCCGATCAACTGGTCGTAGATCAGGTCAGGCGTCATACGCACCAGCGTCAGGTCTTTCTTGCCCTGACGAATGATTTCATGCCCCGCCGCTGTAGGGATCAAATGGGTAAAGCCTTCGAGCGCGACGGTATCGCCGTCGTTCACAAAGCGCTTTACCGCATCACGCAGGGTAAGGATTTCAGCCATGGGGTTGGGCTCCCGGTATGGATCGAAAGAGACGCTGGGGTCGCGCCGAAGTGCTTGAAGATTAAGCCGGGGATAAGGCCCGAACAATCCGATAATCGACACAGCGTTCGATTATCGAACGGATTGTTGTCTGGCTAATTACTTGGAGAAACACCGTCAATCCTGGAGTTGGTTTTTGTGGGAGCTGGCTTGCCTGCGATGCAGGCACCTCGGTCTCTCAGTGAAACCGCGGTGATGCTATCGCAGGCAAGCCAGCTCCCACATAAGCCAGCTCCCACAGGAATGGTGACACTCCTCAGGTGGCGTCGGCGTGGCTGACCATCCCTTTGATCAGCACCGCAGCGGTAGCCAATGCGGCCGGGATCACCAGCGCAGTAAGCACCTGCTCGAAATTCCAACCCAGGCCAAGCAAGGTCGCGCCCATCCACGCGCCAAGAATCGCGCCGAAACGGCCGATGCCAAGCATCCACGACACGCCGGTGGCGCGGCCCTGAGTCGGGTAAAAGCGCGCGGCCAGGGACGGCATCGCCGATTGCGCGCCGTTGACGCACATCCCGGCCACCAGCACCAACGTCGCCAGCACGGTGATATTGCCCAGGCTCTGCCCCACTGCGTAGGCAAACACCCCGGCCAACAGGTAGAAAGTGCCGATGACTTTGTGGGGGTTGAACCGGTCCATTGCCCAGCCCACCCCGACTGCGCTCAGCACACCGCCAAACTGGAACAAGGCGCCGATGAACGCGGCCTGCTCCATGCTGGCGCCGCTGTCACGCATCAGGGTCGGCAGCCAACTGGTGAGCAGATACACAATCACCAGGCCCATAAAGTAGGTGAGCCACAACAACAAGGTGCCGGCGCTGTAGGTGCCGGAGAAGATCACCGCGAATACGTTGCGCGCCTTGACGGTTTTCTGCTCGGGCACGCTGAAGCTGGTGGCCTGGGCGACGAGGTTGGGCTCGATGGGTGACAGGGTTTTGCGCACTTTGTCGGTGCCGCGATTGCGCACCACCAGATAGCGCGCCGACTCCGGCAGCCACACCATCAGCACCGCCGCGAGGATCAACGGCAGGATCCCGCCGATCATCAACAGCGCATGCCAGCCGAATGCCGGGATCAGCTTGGCCGAGATAAAGCCGCCACCGGCCATGCCGAGGTTGAAGCCGCAGAACATGCTCGTCACCAGCAGCGACTTGTGACGTTCCGGGGTGTATTCGGAGAGCAGCGTGGTGGCATTCGGCATTCCCGCGCCCAGGCCAAGCCCGGTGAGAAAGCGCAGTACCAGCAATTGATCGACGTTGGCGCTGTAGGCCGACGCCAGGCTGAAAGCGCCGAACACCAACACCGCGCCGACCAATACCACTTTGCGGCCGAAGCGGTCGGCCAGTGGGCCGGAGCCCAGCGCGCCGAACACCATGCCAATCAACGCTGCGCTCATCACTGGGCCGAGGCTGGCGCGGTCAATGCCCCAATCCTGGGACAGCGCCGGCGCAATAAAACCCATGGCGGCCGTGTCGAGGCCATCAAGGAACACAATCAGGAAACACAGGATCACCACGCGCCACTGATAGCGCGACAGTGGCTGGGTGTTGATGAAGGACTGCACGTCCAGGTTCGTACCGAGAGAAGGCTGATTCATTATTGTTATTTCCACACCGATGGGCGGGCTGGCGACCTGTGGCCGTCATTATTATTGGGGGCAGCGTTGAGAGCGCTGCCGCACATTAATAAGCCTGGGCAAACCCCGTCAATTCACCCGGCGGGTAACTGTGCGGTCACCGAACACTTAGGCAAATAGCTGAGCACTCAGCTCACGGCTGGCACTGAGCATGCTCGGCAGGAACCGCTGCTCCAGCTCGCTGCGGCTGACCCGCCCGGCGTGGGTGCTCACGTTCAGCGCGGCCAATACCTGGCCCGACGCGTCGTAGACCGGCACAGCGATGGACCGCAGACCCTGCTCCAGTTCCTGATCGACAATGCACCAACCTTGCTGACGCACTTGTTGCAGGCATTCGAACAAGGCGTCGGGGGTGGTCAGGGTGCGGCTGGTCTTGGTCTGCAGGTCGGCGTGATCGAGGTAGTCCTGTAGCGACGCATCGTCGAGCGCCGCGAGCAGGATGCGGCCCATGGACGTGCAATACGCCGGCAAACGGCCGCCCACCGACAGGTCTACGGAAATCAAACGCTGGGTGGTGGCAGAACGGGCGATATAAAGGATGTCATCGCCTTCGAGGGTCGCCATGTTGCAGGCTTCATGCAGCTGCTCGCTCATGCGGTCCAGGTAGGGCTGGGCCGATACCGCCAGCGGCGTGGACGACAAATAGGCATGGCCCAGGGTCAACACTTTAGGCAGCAGCGAGTAGGTGCGCCCGTCGGTGGTGGCGTAGCCGAGTTTGATCAAGGTGTGCAAGCAACGGCGCACAGCGGCGCGGGGGATTTCCGTGCGGTGGCTGATCTGGGCGATGGTCAGGTGGCGCTTGCGCTCCTGGAACGCCTGCACCACGGCCAAGCCGCGAGCCAGGGAGGTCATGAAATCCGGATCACCGGTAAACGCCTGAATGCGCTTGGCCGGTGACGCCACGATCGGCGGCGCCACTGACGCGAAGGAGTTGCGCAATTGATCGTTCATTTCAAGGGTCCTTTCTCTTGTTTTCAACCGCTGGGAGGGTTGGCCGCTATTACAAGCCGCGCCGGACGGGATGCACAAGGCAGCCCCGGCAACATTGGGCGATTATCGGACGATCATTCGATTATCGCAATTTTTGCCGCCAAGCCCGCCCGCGCCTCACTGGACGAATTCACACGGTGGACAAATTCATGCCGCTACGTCGATAGAGTACGAACTATATGACACACAAGATTGACTCAAACTGACGCGCGCATGTAACAAAACCCTCATACAACGTTGACGCTTTTTAACTTCACGGTGATAGTGTTATTCAAACGCCCCGCTATAATGAGCCCTGTGCAGAGGTCAGCCCGGTATGCCTGTCGGGATTGGAGCTCGCCAGGCGTTGCGAGGTGCAAGCATCGCCAGTTATACGTATCGGCTTAAACGAATTACCGTGTGCCCCCTTTCAAACTTGAACGGTTGCGTTGTTCAACTTGAAATAACCCGAGCACGATTTTCAGGCATGACGCTGCACATTAAATACACTCAACTTAATTAGGTAACACTGTGACGAAAGACGAACTGCGCGCGGAACTTGAGCGCCAGGAGCAACGTTACAAGGACGTTTACGGCGGGGAAGTCACCACCTACGCCGCCCAACCTGAGCCGGAGCGCAAACCATGGCGCAAGCGCGCCAGTTTGCTGGATCAGGCATTTGCCCAGGAAATCCAAAAGATTGAACAGGAACTCAAAACCGAAGAACCATAAACGCTTCGGTTTGAGTTTCATGGTTTTGCCACCACTGCTGGCGCATTGCCAGTGGTGGGCAGCCTGATTCATGACAGGTGCCTGATCGCCTCCAGCAAAATTTCGTACAAATGTTTCAGGCATGACAGTTGGATGACAAAAATTGTCATTTTCAGCCTCGCGCTTTATAAATCAAAGACTTGCCAAAGCCCCTAAAACCTTGGGATGCGCGCCCGTGCGCCGATTTTTTCCAATGAAGATTGTTACCGATCAACAGCTAGTGCATCGATTACCGAGGTTTTCTGGCATAATCGCGCCCCCTTACGACCGGGTCAGAAAACCTTCATGATCGATTTATTCAGCGGACTGGATGCTTGGGTTCTCGTGAGCCTGTTGCTCGCCCTGGCCTTTGTCCTCGCCTTCGAGTTCATCAATGGCTTTCATGACACCGCTAACGCGGTGGCCACAGTCATCTATACCAAAGCCATGCCGCCACACCTGGCCGTGTTCTTCTCCGGGGTGTTCAACTTCCTCGGCGTGTTGCTCGGTGGTGTGGGTGTCGCCTACGCCATCGTGCACTTGCTGCCGGTTGAGCTGCTGATCAATGTGAACACCGGCCATGGTCTGGCGATGGTCTTCTCGTTGTTGGCCGCCGCGATCACATGGAACCTGGGCACCTGGTACTTCGGTATTCCGGCCTCTAGCTCCCACACCCTGATCGGCTCGATCCTCGGTGTCGGCCTGGCCAATGCCTTGATCAACGACATCCCGCTGGCTGACGGCGTGAACTGGCAGAAAGCGATCGATATCGGCGCGTCCCTGGTGTTCTCGCCGATGGCCGGTTTTGCGGTCGCAGCCCTGGTGCTGCTTGGCCTGAAATGGTGGCGCCCGCTGTCGAAGATGCACAAGACGCCGGATCAGCGCCGCAAGCTCGACGACAAGAAGCACCCGCCGTTCTGGAACCGCTTGGTGCTGGTGATTTCTGCCATGGCCGTAAGCTTCGTGCACGGCTCCAATGATGGTCAGAAAGGTATCGGCCTGATCATGCTCGTGCTGATCGGCATCGTGCCGGCGCAGTTCGTACTCGACCTGGGCAGCACCACTTACCAGATCGAGCGTACCCGCGACGCGACCTCGCACTTGAGCCAGTTCTACCAGCGCAATCATGAAACCCTCGGTGAGTTCCTCGCCCTGGGTAAAAGCGTGAAGGACGACCTGCCGGGCAAGTTCCAGTGCAACCCGCAGCAGACCGAGCCCACCATCAGCGCACTGCTGGGGACGTTGAAAGGTGTCTCCGACTACCATTCGCTGACCGCCGAGCACCGCATTGAAGTGCGTCGCTACCTGCTCTGCCTGGACGACACCGCGAAGAAAGTCGGCAAGCTGCCGAACCTGCCCGCGCGTGACAAGGCCGACCTGGACAAGCTGCGCAAAGACCTCACCGCCACCACTGAATATGCACCGTTCTGGGTGATCCTCGCGGTGGCACTGGCCCTGGGCCTGGGCACCATGGTGGGCTGGAAGCGTGTGGTATTGACCATTGGTGAGAAGATTGGCAAGCAGGGCATGACCTATGCCCAGGGCATGTCGGCGCAGATTACCACCGCCAGCATGATTGGCCTGGCCAACATCTTCAGCCTGCCGGTGTCTACGACCCACGTGCTGTCTTCCGGTGTTGCCGGGACCATGGTTGCGAACAAAAGCGGCCTGCAGGGCGGGACAGTGAAGACCATTCTGATGGCTTGGGTGTTGACCTTGCCAGCGACCGTCGGGCTGTCGGCCGGTTTGTTTTGGCTGGCGTCCAAGGCATTGGGTAGCTGATAGCTTGTTGGTGTTGAAGGAGGCGTGATCCGTGAGGGTTGCGCCTTTTTTGCTTTTTGGGGGCTTGGGGTTTGTGTACATATCCGTTGCTGCGGTAACGGATATGTACACAAACAAAACACAAAAAAAAGGGCGACCGAAGTCGCCCAAAATGCCTTGCGTGCTCATACATCAGGAAAGACTTACGGTTCTTTACGCTTATTAGCGTCCTTCCAGATAAAAATCCCGAACCCTACAAAAAACATCACCATGAGGCTGACCGTCAGCACTCCGGCAAACACCACATTATCGAAAAACATGACCGGCCTCCTGCTCGTGCCCTGTTGCGATAGGGCCAAGTTAATGGAGAACGCAGATTAAAAAATTGACGGGGATCAATGCCGCCCACAACAGGGCGTAAAGAAGGGAAATACCTGACCTGCATCAATAGATGCAGGTGGGTTTAACGCTTTTTCGGTTTGTTCTTCGACTTTTTCTTAACTTTACCCAGCGGCATTGCCTGTTCAAACGCTTGGCGCACTTCATTCAGGCGCTTGTCATTCAAGTCATGCACGCGCTTGGCACGTTCGGCATTCAGGTCGATCAGCTTGTCGTCATCACTCATGGCTTGGCTTACGTCGTGGCGGGAATGCCCTAATAATGCGGCCTCCCCCGCACGACGGCAAATCAACGGACGACAAAATGCCGGTCATCGCCCAAAATCGGACTTTTCAACCTATTCCCAAAAGGCGCACCCAGGTGGCATTGCACAAGGACCTTCCCCCGCTGCTGGCCCTGCGCGCCTTTGAAGCCGTGGCGCGGCACTTGAGTTTTATCAAGGCGGCGAACGAGTTGTCGGTGACGCAAAGCGCCTTGAGCCACCAGGTGCATAAACTCGAACAGCATCTGGGCAAACCGCTGTTTATCCGACGTACCCGCGCGATCGATCTGACCGCCGACGGCCAGCATTACTACGACGAAATCCGCCCCGCGCTTGACGCCATCGCCGCCGCCACCCGCACGCAACGCTTCGCGCCGAGTGCCACGGTGTTGCGCATCGGCTTGCTGGCCTCTTTCGCCACGCTGTGGCTGGCACCGCGACTGGCCGGGTTTCTGCACCGTTATCCGCATATCCAAGTGGAGCTTCTACCGTCGATTCAACTGGCAAACGTCGCGGCGGCCGAGGTCGATTTGGCCATTCGTTACGGTAAGGGCGACTGGCCCGATGTACACGCCACGCGCCTGATGGATGAGGCCATTTCACCCGTATGCAGCCCGGCGTTCAAAGCCAGCCAACTGCACAACGGCCCATTATTGATGGCCACCTCGCACCGGCCATTCGAGTGGACGGATTGGTCCGCGCACTACCAGGTAGACCTCGCCAACCACCCGCGCGTGATGCTCCACGATTACAACATTGTGGCCGAAGCCGCTGTGGCCGGTCAGGGCATCGCCATGGGCCGGCACCGTTTGATCGCACGCAAGCTTGAAGACGGCAGCCTGGTGGAAGCCTTCGATTGGCCACCCTACCGCAGCGAAATCGGCTACTGGCTGATTGCCCCGCAGGGCCCTGCCAGCGAAGCCGCCGAGTGTTTCAGCGAGTGGTTAAAGGAAACCTGCGCCAACGCGTGAGTTTTTTCGATACGTCGTGTGAGATCTTTGCGTTTGTCGCCCCACCGCCCTCGCCCACATGCTCAAACCTCTTAGCCCAAGAGGAATGACCATGAGCAACTCCCTGCGCCAACGCGTGCAAGCCCTCGGCCTGACGCTGCCGACGCCCGGCCAGCCGGCGGCCAACTACATCAACTACGTGATCAGCGGGAACCAACTGTTCGTCTCCGGCCAAATCCCGATGCTGGACGGCAAGCCCGGCTATATAGGCCGACTGGGTGAGTCCCTCAGCGACGAAGAAGGCGCTCAGGCGGCGCAGCTGGCGGCATTGGGCCTGTTGGGGCAGTTGAGCCATGCGTTGGGTGATGACTTGTCGCGCCTGGTACGTCTGTTGCGCCTGGGCGTCTTCATCGCCGCCAGCGGCAATTTCAAGAGCCAGAGCCTCGTCGCCAACGGCGCGTCAGACTTGCTGGTCAACGCGCTGGGTGAGAAAGGCCGACACGTGCGCACCGCCGTGGGAGTTTCCAGCCTGCCCGCCGGCGTGGCGGTGGAGGTTGACGCGATTTTCGAGCTGCAACCGTGAGCCCGCTGGAACTCCAGCGCCTGCGTGATGAAACGCCCGGCTGCCAGTCGGGCATCGTGCACTTCAACCACGCCGGAGCTTCGCTGCCCAGCCAGGCAACCCTCGATGCGATTGTCGACCAACTGCAACGCGAAGCGCGCGATGGCCCGATGGAAGCTGGCGAGCACGGTGCGGTGCTGGTGGAAAAAGCCCGGCGTGCGGCCGGGCAATTGCTCAATGCACCCGCCTCCTCGATTGCCTTTACCAGCAGCGGCTCGACAGCCTGGAGCATGGCGTTCCAGGCGCTCGGCCAGTGGCGGCCCGGCGATCGAATTCTGGTGGGCCGCCATGAATGGGGCGGCAACCTGGCGAGCATGGAATGGGCCGTGAAGGCCGGTGGGCGGGTCGAGGTCATCCCTTGCGATGAAACCGGCGCGGTCTGCCCGAAAGCGCTGGCGTCGATGATCGATGCCAACGTAAAGCTGATCGACCTCACGTGGCTCCCGGCCAACGGCGGCCTGATCAACCCCGCGGAAGCCATCGGCGAAGTGGCCAGGCGCCACGGCATTGCCTACTTCATCGACGCCGGCCAGGCCGTCGGGCAATTGCCGGTGGATGTGCAAGCGCTGCACTGTGATGTGCTCAAGTCGGCCGGGCGTAAACACCTGCGCGGGCCGCGCGGCACGGCGCTGATGTATGTGCGACCGGAGTTCCTGCACCACCTGAACCCCGCCCAGCGCGACGTGCTCTCGGCGCCGTGGACCACCGAGGGTTATGAACTGCGCGACGACGCGCGGCGTTTTGAAACCAGTGAAGTATCGTTCGCCTTGCTGGCAGGATTGGGCAATGCGTTGCAGGAAGTAAACCGGTTGGGCGTGGAACGCACCTGGGAAAGAGTCCTGCAGGTCAGCCAGCGAATCCGCGAAGCCTTGCGTGAGATCCCGGGCATTACCCTGCACGACCTAGGCACTGCTCACTCAGGATTGATCGCCTTCAACCTCGCCGGTTGGGACGCCTTCGAACTCAAGCGGCGCCTGGGCTTGCAGCGCATCAACATCGGCGCCAATGGCGTGGCGTACACACCGCTCGACATGCAGGCGCGTGGCCTGGCGAGCATCGCGCGACTCTCTGTCAGCCCGCTCAACAATGACCACGACATCGACCTGCTGATAGCGGCGTTAACGGCATTGCGCAATTAAACCTCGACGTCGACCCACAAACCCTGGCGCGGTGCGTCTTCGATCAAAGGCACCACCGGCACGGTGTTGTCGGCATTCAACAGGTCGCCGGGAATCGCCAGGTGCTGCTCAGGGTCTTCTTCGGCTTCACGCCGGCGTTTCTGCTGTTCTTGCTGGCGGCGCTGTTCTTCGCGCAGAAGAAACGTCGACTGCTCGGAATCGCCCTTTTTAAGGTCGATCGTGCTTTCGTTGGAGCCCGCTTGCACGGGCACCACGGGCGGGATATCCGGCTTCTGACGCGCCGGGTCAAGTTGTGACGTGACCGGCACAACGCTGACGGGCAGCATGGGTGGCAACATAATGATTACTCTCCTGGTCTACAGGCTGTCGGCTACGTGCGGGGCGACTTGAACCCTGCCTCGCCAAGCTGTGACCGAGTCGACACTCCCAAGTGCCCGCCACCCGTCGATCCGGCTCCCGAACCTTTGCGTAAACAGAGTAGTTTTTGTCAGAGTCCTTGGGCGGGGGGTGTTGTTCCGTTAAGATAGTCGGCTTTTTCACGGCGGGAGTCAGGCAGCATGGCGCAGCAGTATCAACCGGGGCAACGCTGGATAAGTGACAGCGAAGCAGAGCTGGGGTTAGGCACCGTTCTGGCACAGGACGGGCGCTTGTTGACCGTGCTCTATCCGGCCACTGGCGAGACTCGCCAGTATGCGCTACGGAATGCGCCCCTCACTCGCGTGAGGTTTTCGCCGGGTGACTCCATCACCCATTTCGAAGGCTGGAAAATGACCGTACAGCAAGTCGACGACGTCGACGGCCTGCTGGTCTACCAAGGCCTCAATGGGCAGAACGAGCAGGTCACCCTGCCGGAAACCCAGCTCTCCAACTTTATCCAGTTCCGCCTGGCCAGCGACCGTCTGTTCGCCGGGCAGATCGACCCGCTGGCCTGGTTTTCGCTGCGTTATCACACCCTGGAACACACCAGCCGCCAATTGCAGTCTTCGCTGTGGGGCTTGGGTGGCGTGCGTGCGCAGCCTATTGCTCACCAACTGCACATTGCCCGTGAAGTCGCTGACCGCATCGCGCCACGTGTTTTGCTGGCGGACGAAGTGGGCCTGGGTAAAACCATCGAAGCCGGCCTGGTGATCCATCGCCAACTGCTGTCGGGCCGCGCCAACCGCGTGCTGATCCTGGTACCGGAGAACCTGCAGCACCAGTGGCTGGTGGAAATGCGCCGCCGCTTCAACCTGCAAGTGGCGCTGTTCGACGAAGAGCGCTTTATCGAAAGCGATGCCACCAACCCGTTCGAAGACACCCAGCTCGCGCTGGTGGCGCTGGAATGGCTGGTGGACGACGAGAAGGCTCAAGACGCGCTGTTTGCCGCCGGTTGGGACCTGCTGGTGGTCGACGAAGCCCACCACTTGGTGTGGCACGAAGAAAAAGCCAGCGCTGAATATTCGCTGGTCGAGCAACTCGCTGAAGTGATCCCGGGCGTGCTGCTGCTCACCGCCACCCCGGAACAGCTGGGCCAGGACAGCCACTTCGCACGTCTGCGCCTGCTGGACCCGAACCGCTTCCACGACCTGCACGCCTTCCGCGCCGAGAGCGAAAACTATCGCCCGGTGGCTGAAGCCGTACAGGAGCTGCTGGACAAGGGCCGCCTGTCACCAAAAGCGCACAAAACCATCCAGGGTTTCCTCGGCAACGAAGGTGAAGCACTGCTCGCCGCCGTCAACGATGGCGACACCGAAGCCAGCGCGCGCCTGGTGCGTGAGCTGCTCGACCGCCACGGCACCGGCCGCGTGCTGTTCCGTAATACCCGCGCCGCCGTTCAAGGCTTCCCGGAGCGCAAGCTGCACGCCTACCCGCTGCCCAACCCGGACGAATACCTCGAGTTGCCGCTGGGCGAACACGCCGAGTTGTATCCGGAAGTCAGCTTCCAGTCGCAGCCGGATATTGAAGAAGAAAACCGCTGGTGGCGTTTCGACCCACGGGTCGAGTGGCTGATCGACCAGCTGAAAATGCTCAAGCGCACCAAGGTGCTGGTGATCTGCGCCCACGCCGAAACCGCCATGGACCTCGAAGACGCCCTGCGCGTGCGCTCCGGTATTCCGGCCACGGTGTTCCACGAGGGCATGAACATCCTCGAACGTGACCGCGCCGCCGCCTATTTTGCGGATGAAGAGTTCGGCGCCCAGGTGCTGATCTGCTCGGAAATCGGCAGTGAAGGCCGTAACTTCCAGTTCTCTCACCACTTGGTGTTGTTCGACCTGCCGTCCCACCCCGACCTGCTGGAACAGCGGATCGGCCGTCTGGACCGGATCGGCCAGAAGCATGTGATCGAACTGCACGTGCCGTACCTGGAAACCAGCCCGCAAGAGCGCCTGTTCCAGTGGTACCACGAGGCGTTGAACGCGTTCCTCAATACCTGCCCGACCGGCAACGCCTTGCAGCATCAGTTCGGCCCACGCCTGCTGCCGCTGCTGGAAAATGCCGATGACGGCGAGTGGCAAGCCCTGATCGACGAAGCGCGTGCCGAGCGCGAGCGTCTGGAACAAGAGCTGCACACCGGCCGCGACCGCCTGCTGGAACTCAACTCCGGCGGCGCCGGTGAAGGCGATGCACTGGTTGAAGACATCCTTGAGCAAGACGACCAGTTCGCCCTGCCGATCTATATGGAAACCCTGTTCGACGCATTTGGCATCGACAGCGAAGACCATTCGGAAAATGCGCTGATCCTCAAGCCAAGCGAAAAAATGCTCGACGCCAGTTTCCCCCTGGGCGACGACGAAGGTGTGACCATCACCTACGACCGCAACCAGGCGCTGTCGCGCGAAGACATGCAGTTCATCACTTGGGAACACCCGATGGTGCAGGGCGGCATGGACCTGGTGCTGTCCGGTTCCATGGGCAACACCGCCGTGGCACTGATCAAGAACAAGGCGCTCAAGCCGGGCACCGTGTTGCTGGAACTGCTCTACGTCAGCGAAGTGGTTGCACCGCGCTCGCTGCAACTGGGTCGCTACCTGCCGCCTGCTGCCCTGCGCTGCTTGCTGGACGCCAATGGCAACGACCTCTCGGGCCGTGTGTCGTTTGAAACCTTGAACGACCAGCTGGAAAGCGTGCCACGCGCCAGCGCCAACAAGTTTATCCAGGCCCAGCGTGACCAACTGACACCACGGATCAATGCCGGCGAAGAGAAAATCAGCCCGCGCCACATCGAGCGTGTGGCTGAGGCGAAGCGTCGTCTGGCGGCGGATACCGATGAAGAACTGGCGCGACTGACCGCGTTGCAAGCGGTTAACCCGACGGTACGCGACAGTGAGCTGGTGGCCCTGCGGAGTCAGCGTGAGCAAGGGTTGGCCATGCTTGATAAAGCGGCGTTGCGACTGGAGGCGATTCGGGTGTTGGTGGCGGGTTGATTGGCACTTGAGTTGAAAAAATGGCCCGCGTGATGCGGGCCTTTTTTTTGGGGTTTGGGCTGGGTCGCTTGAGTGCATATCCGTTGCTGCGGTAACGGCTGAAATTGGTTCCGCTCTTACAGCGGGTCACTTTTGGCAAACGCCCCAAAAGTGAGCCGCTGTAAGAGCGGAACCAATTTCAGCCGTTACCCCAGCAATGGATATGCACTCAACCAATCCAGCAAAAACCTCAAACCGTAACAGCCAAAGCCGGCACCACCCCCAACCCATCCTTCATCTTCTTCGCATCCCGCACAAAACACCGCGACGCCTGAAACAAAAACAACATCGTCAAAAACAACGCCACCGGAATCAAATACATGGCGTCGTGCAACCCCACCGCCTTATAAGCCTCAGTCATCTGCACCGCCCCATCGGCATACATCGCCGAATGCGCAAAATGATCAGACAACCCCCCCACCACCACCGGCCCCATCCCCCCGCCCAACAAATACAACCCGGCAAAAAACAGCGCCATCGCCGTGGCCCGCAGGCGCGGTTCAACCACGTCCTGAATCGCCGTATACACGCAGGTGTAAAAGTTATAGGCAAACAACCAGCCCACACTGAACAGCGCCACAAACACCCCAATCTCAATACGCCCGGCATGCAACGCCCACGCGGTGGTCACGGTAGAGATGATCAGGCTGCACGCCGCAAACAGCAGCCGCCCATTCGCAACCCGTTGATGAATCTTGTCGGCAACCCAGCCACCCAGGGTCAACCCCACCAAACCGGTCACGCCAACGATTACCCCCGTGGCCACCGCCGCCTCCTGCAATGGCAACAGGAAATAACGCTGCAGCATCGGCACCAGAAACGAATTGCACGCATAGGTCGCAAAGTTGAAACACAGCCCCGCCAGCACCAGCCACAGAAAAGTCGGTACCGCGAGCACGCGGCGAATCGGGCGGTCGACGCGTTCCTGGGAGACTTGCACGGTTTCCGCCGCGCCGCGCTTGGGTTCCTTGATGTAGAACATGAACACCGCCAGGATCATTCCCGGCACGGCGGCGATAAAGAACGGCGCGCGCCAGCTGTCGAACGCCTTGACCATCCAACCGATGGTGAAGAACGCCAGCAGCAGGCCCAACGGCAGCCCCAGCATGAAAATGCCCATGGCGCGGGCACGGCGGTGCGCCGGAAACAGATCACCGATCAGCGAATTGGCCGCCGGCGCGTAGCTGGCTTCTCCGATGCCGATGCCCATGCGCACCAGCAAAAACGTCCAGAAACTGCCGACCATGCCGTTGACCGCCGTCAGCCCGCTCCAGGCGAACAGGCCCCAGCCCATCAATTTGCTGCGCGAACCGGTATCGGCCAGGCGCCCGAGCGGCAGCCCGGCGATGGCGTAGACGAGGGTGAAGGCGGTGCCGATGATGCCGAGCTGGAAGTCGCTCAGGTGCCATTCCATGCGGATGGGTTCGATGATGATCGCGGGAATGGTGCGGTCGAAGAAATTGAACAGGTTGGCGAGGAACAGCAGGAACAGAATGCGCCAGGCATTCGCCGCTTGGGTCGAGTTCTGCATGGGTCCGTCTCTTTTATTGTTATGAGAGCTGCGATGCCCGATGCATCCTGCCCGGTGTCTGCAACATAGTCAGGCGGGCAGCGCTTGTCTGTAATGATTCGTAAAGCTGATAGGGCGTAATTTCACCCGTCGTAATGGGACTTTCCCCACAAAAATATAACTGCGCGCCCCTCTTCCCAATGGCCATGGCGCGGATAGAATGGCGAGCCCTCCCGTAGCACATCCTCTTACTTTTCTTATCGATGACGCCCATGTCCGAAGCCAGTCCGTGTCTGAGTTGCGGTGCCTGCTGTTCACACTTTCGCGTGTCTTTCTTTTGGGGCGAGTGCGCCTCGTCGGGGGGCACGGTGCCCGATGACCTGGTGGTGCAAATCAACCCAACGCGCGTGGCGATGATAGGAACTGACCAGAAACCTACGCGTTGCTGCAGCCTTGAAGGAGAAGTGGGCAAAGGCACGCGTTGCTCGATCTATGAGCTGCGAGCCAGCCCGTGCCGCGAGTTTGAGGCGTCCTGGAGCCAGGGCGTGCAGAACGTCGAATGCGATACAGCCCGCGCCGCTTTTGGCTTGGCGCCGCTCGATGCGCCCTTCGAATTTGACCTGCCGATCAGCGCTTAGCATCAAACGCTATGGCAGGCATGCCAAAATCATTCAGAGCAAAGTGCCATGATCCGTTGCAAATCCCGCGGGGCTTCTATACTCGATGTCATAAGCCGTTGCTGCAGGCAATGGACCAATGACTTAGACGGGACACGCTATGGAATGGCTTGGTCTGCATTTTTTTACCGCCCTTCCGGACACCGGGTACTTATTACTCAATTGCAGTCATAACCCCTTTCTGGTGCTGCTGGCGTATCTGGTCGCCTGCGCGGCGGGTTTCGGCACGCTGGACATGGCCGAACGCGTCGGCCACGTAGAAGATCCCACCGCCCGCCGCCATTGGCGCTGGCTGGGCGCCGGGTGCCTGGCCGGGGGAATCTGGTCGACCCACTTCATCAGCATGCTGGCCTTCCAGGCGCCTATCGTCATTCATTACGAATTGATCATGACGTTCGCCTCGCTGCTGATCGCACTGATTGCGTCGTTGTTTGCCATGCAGACCCTCAGTCATGCCCACCTGCGCTTTCATCAGTATCTGCTCGCCTCGATCTGGATGGGGTTGGGCATTGCGCTGATGCACTACGTCGGCATGTCGGCCATGCGTTCCCAGGCGCAGGTGTATTTCGAGACGGGCCTGTTCCTGGCGTCGGTGGGCATTGCCATCGGCGCCAGCCTCACGGCGTTGCTGCTGTCGTGCTACCTGCGCAACGACGTTGGCGTGTTTCATCAACTGCTCAAATACGCCGCCAGCCTGGTGCTCGGCGCCGGCATCCTGAGCATGCATTTCACCGGCATGGCCGCCATGCAAATGCTGGTGCCCAATGGCGCGGACCTTGCGCTGTCGCAGGACAACAATCCCATTCAACTCGGCCTTTCAGTGGCAGTGATTACCTTGCTGGTGATCGGCAGCAGCATCAGCGCCGCCCTCGCGGACAAAAAGCTGCAGCACAAGGAACGCGACTTGCGCCGGGTCAACGCCCTGCTCAGCGAACTGGATCAGGCCCGCGCCTCGCTGCAACAGGTGGCGCACTACGATGCGCTCACCAGCCTGCTTAACCGCCGTGGCTTTAACCAGCTGTTCGCGGAAAAAGTCGCCGAAAAAACAGCCAGTAAGGGCATGATGGCGGTGATCTTCCTGGATATCGACCACTTCAAGCGCATCAATGACAGCCTTGGGCACGATGCCGGCGACCAGTTACTCACTGTGCTGGCCGGGCATATCAAGGGGTCGGTTCGCAGCCATGATGACGTGGTCGCACGCTTTGGCGGCGATGAGTTCTGCATCCTGATCAACATCCACCATCGTGACGAAGCGCGGCACATGGCCCAGCGCATCATGCAGAAGATGAAAGAACCCATCGAGCTGGCGGGTCGGCGCATGGTGATGACCACCAGTATCGGCATCAGCTTGTTTCCTGAAGACGGCGTGACCTGCGAGGAACTGCTTAAAACGGCAGACCTGGCGCTGTACCAGTCCAAAGATACCGGGCGTAACACCCTGAATTTCTTCAGTTCCAACCTGAAAACCCGCGCGTCTCTTGAGCTGCAACTGGAAGAAGAACTGCGGGCTGCACTGCGTGGCCGCAACGAGTTGGTACTGTTTTATCAACCGATCTTCGACATGAAACTCGGCAAAGTCACGCGCCTGGAAGCCTTGGTGCGCTGGCAACACCCGCGGCACGGCTTACTGCCACCAGACCGGTTTATCGGCATCGCCGAAAGTAACGGGTTGATTGCCGACCTGGACCACTGGGTTTTACGTCAGGCCTGTCACGACTTAAGCCTGTTGTCTGACCGGGGCTACACGGAACTGACCATGGCCGTGAATTGCTCAGCCCTCAACCTGGCGCGTGATGAGCTGGCGGATGAGATCGAGGCCGCCCTGCGTTTCGCCGCCATTGCGGCCAACCGCCTTGAACTGGAAGTGACTGAAAATGCGCTGATGGGCAATATCAGCAGCACCCTGGCGCTGTTGCGGCAAATCCGTTCGCTGGGGGTGTCGCTGGCGATTGATGATTTCGGCACCGGGTATTCGTCGCTCGCCTACCTCAAGCGCCTGCCGCTTAACACGCTGAAGATTGATCGATCGTTTATTCAGGACATCCCCAAATCGACGGCCGATATCGAGATCGTCCAGGCGATTATCGGCATGGCCCACACCCTGCACCTGCACGTGGTCACCGAAGGCGTGGAAACCCAGGCGCAGTTCGATCTGCTGCATAAACACGGCTGCGACTTCATCCAGGGCTACCTGTTAAGCCCGGCGGTGCCTGTCAGCGAGATCATCGGTGTGATCCAGGGCATTCAGATTCGCAACCCGCTCTATTCTTCCAGCGGGGAAGCCAACAAAGATGTGCCCTCGCCGAAAGAGCCTGCGCCCGCCCGGATGGGGCCGCCTTCCACGGTCAGGCCAATTCGCTGAAACCACAGCGCCAGCGGAAAAACCCGCCCGCTGGTGATTCGGCAGTAACGACCGCGATCTTGAGGGGTTGAAGGCCCAGAGTGGGAGCTCACCTGTGTATGAAGGTGGTGAAGCCCTACTCGGTAAAAACTGTGGGAGCGGGCTTGCTCGCGAATGCGGTGGGTCAGTTGATGGATTTGGTGGCTGATACAGCGCATTCGCGAGCAAGCCCGCTCCCACCGTTGGAACATCGATATACACACCAAGAAACAATTCCCCAAGCCTTCCACCCCGAGGAAAACTGTTCCCGTGACGCATACGTCACCCTGACCTGTGACCTTTCTCCACGGCAAGATGCCATCACCGCCCAACCAGTTACTCCACTACCCACATAGACCTGCAAAAAACACGCACCTTTTAAGTGCGCTCAAATCTCACACCGCCCTTTCCTGGATCAAAATCCAAGGCGAAACAACCACCGCCCACAAGCTCGGATCCCGCTCAACCAAGTCCAATGCCCGCGTCGCAGACACCTCGCCAAGGCTCCCTGAAGCCAGCCACCCAGCGACTTTCTCGCGGTTATCCGCAGCCATTCCCTCAGCTGCTTCGATCAAATCCAGCCCGGCATCGACCCACAATAGGGCACCCTTGGCAAAGAACGGTTCAAGCTCCTTCCACGAAATTTCGGCGGTTTCACCGAGCAGCTTGGCATAGAGGGTGCTAGGTTCTTGCGTCATGGGAATTCACCTTGGGAAAAAATCGGCGCAATCATAACGTCGTGGCCCTCGCGGAAAAACCCAGTTGCAAATGAGTCACCGAACGAAAGTGTCAGGAAAGCCAAGGATTGCCCGAAACTCCGGCATCACCCCGCCGCAATTCTGTCTTTTTCTTTCATTTAAGCGACACCCTCGGGTTTTGCCCCCAGCAGCCAGCTTTTCAAGCGATCAACCGGCGCTCTACACTGTACCGGTACAGTTGCCAGAGCACTGCCGGGGGGATAGCCGAACTATCTGATCCGGTTCTGTAGCTCACAAGGCCGCTAGAACTATAAAAAATACAACAGCAAGAGTGGAGCACTATGAATAAGGCTACTAAGCAGATTTCCAAACTGTTTGCCGCTATGGTCCTGGCTGGGGTTGCCGGCCATTCGTTCGCAGCCGACACCATCAAGATCGGTATCGCCGGCCCTAAAACAGGCCCGGTGACGCAATACGGCGATATGCAATTCATGGGTGCCAAGCAGGCAATCGCCGACATCAACGCCAAGGGCGGCGTCGACGGTAAAATGCTCGAAGCCAAGGAATACGACGACGCTTGCGATCCAAAACAAGCGGTTGCCGTAGCCAACAAAGTGGTCAACGACGGCGTCAAGTTTGTAGTCGGTCACCTCTGCTCCAGCTCCACTCAGCCAGCGTCCGATATTTATGAAGACGAAGGCGTGATCATGATCACCCCGGCGGCCACCAGCCCAGAAATCACCGCGCGTGGCTACAAGCTGATCTTCCGCACCATTGGTCTGGACAGCGCCCAGGGCCCAGCGGCCGGCAATTACATCGCCGACTTCGTCAAACCGAAAGTGGTTGCGGTTATCCACGACAAACAGCAATACGGTGAAGGCATCGCCACCGCCGTTAAACAGACCCTCGAGAAGAAAGGCGTGAAGGTTGCGCTGTTCGAAGGCATCAACGCTGGCGACAAAGACTTCGCCTCGCTGATTCAGAAGCTCAAGCAAGCCAACGTCGACTTCGTCTACTACGGCGGCTACCACCCTGAGCTGGGCCTGATCCTGCGCCAAGCCAAGGAAAAAGGCGTAGACGCCAAGTTCATGGGTCCGGAAGGCGTCGGTAACGACTCCATCTCGCAAATTGCCCAGAGCGCTTCCGAAGGCCTGCTGGTTACCCTGCCTAAGTCTTTCGACACTGACCCTGCGAACAAGGCGATCGTTGAAGAGTTCACCAAGAACAAGCAGGACCCAACCGGTCCGTTCGTGTTCCCGGCCTACTCGGCTGTTGAAGTCATCGCTGGCGGTATCGCTGCCGCGAAGTCCGAAGACACCGCCAAAGTGGCTGCTGCTATCCACGCAGGCACCTTCAAGACCCCTACCGGCGACCTGAGCTTTGACGCCAAGGGCGACCTGAAGGACTTCAAGTTCGTGGTCTACGAATGGCACTTCGGCAAACCAAAAACCGAAGTTTCCCCTCAGTAAGCCAGGCGTTACTGGTCCAACAAGCCCACTGTGAGAGCAGTGGGCTTTGTTTTACGAGGTTTATGGGCCTGTCACCCGCGATCCGGGCGCTGGCTCACCTGAAAATCTTAAAACCGTCACCAGCGGTTCGCTGGCAAACGCTTCGTGCAACCTGATCAAAGAGCAGGGCACCGAGCCGGAAATGACTCCACCAGTGAAATGCGTATCGGGTTTTTAGGAGCGCTGTAATGCCTGAGATCTATCATTTTCTCCAAACGCTGGTTAACGGCATGACCGTTGGCAGCACCTATGCCTTGATAGCCATTGGCTACACGATGGTTTACGGCATCATTGGAATGATTAACTTCGCCCATGGCGAGGTGTACATGATTGGCTCCTACGTGGCCTTCATCGCCCTTGCCGGGCTGGCCATGCTGGGTATCCATTCCCTGCCGCTGTTGATGACCGCTGCGTTTCTGGCGTCGATCGTCGTAACCAGTGCCTACGGCTACAGTATCGAGCGGGTTGCCTACCGCCCGTTGCGTGGCAGCAACCGTTTGATCCCGCTGATTTCGGCTATCGGCATGTCGATTTTCCTGCAGAACACCGTATTGCTGTCCCAGGACTCCAAGGATAAGTCCATTCCCAACCTGATCCCGGGGAGCTTCTCCTTCGGCCCGGGTGGCGCACAAGAAGTGCTGATTTCGTACATGCAGGTCCTGGTTTTCGTCGTCACCCTGGCGGCCATGGTGGGCCTGACACTGTTCATCTCCCGCTCCCGTCTGGGGCGCGCCTGCCGGGCCTGCGCCGAAGATATCAAGATGGCCAACCTGTTGGGCATCAACACCAACAACATCATCGCCCTGACCTTCGTGATCGGCGCCGCACTGGCCGCCGTCGCGGCGGTGCTGCTGAGCATGCAATACGGCGTGATCAACCCCAACGCCGGTTTCCTGGTAGGCCTGAAGGCCTTTACCGCAGCAGTACTGGGCGGCATCGGCAGTATTCCGGGTGCGATGCTCGGCGGGCTGGTGCTGGGTGTGGCTGAAGCCTTTGGCGCCGATGTGTTCGGCGACCAATACAAGGACGTCGTGGCATTCGGCTTGTTGGTTCTGGTGCTGTTGTTCCGTCCGACCGGCATTCTGGGCCGTCCGGAGGTTGAGAAAGTATGAGCAGATATCTTAAATCGGCGTTTTTCAGCGCCTTGCTGGTATGGGCCGTGGCCTTTCCGGTTCTCGGCCTCAAGCTGAGCATTGTCGGCATTAACCTGGAAGTGCATGGCACCGGTCCCGTGACCCTGACCATCATCGCCCTGTGTTCGGTGTTGATGTTCCTGCGCGTGCTGTTCACCCAGCAGGTCGGTGCGATGTTCAAAGGCAACCGTGGCCCGCTGGTGTCGCCCAAGGTCAGCCAATTCCTGACCCTGCCGCGCACCCAGCGCTACATCATCATCGGCCTGGTCGTGGCGGCGCTGATCTGGCCATTCTTCGGCTCGCGCGGCGCGGTCGACATTGCCACCCTGATCCTGATCTACGTGTTGCTGGGCCTGGGCCTGAACATCGTGGTGGGCCTGGCCGGCTTACTCGACCTGGGTTACGTGGGCTTCTACGCAGTGGGTGCCTACACCTACGCGCTGCTCTCGCATTACCTGGGCTGGGGCTTCTGGATCTGCCTGCCACTGGCCGGCATGGCGGCGGCCACATTTGGCTTCCTGCTGGGCTTTCCGGTGCTGCGCTTGCGCGGTGACTATTTGGCGATCGTGACCCTGGGCTTCGGTGAAATCATCCGGCTGTTCCTGCGTAACCTCACCGACATTACCGGCGGCCCCAACGGCATCAGCAGCATTCCAAAGCCAACGTTCTTCGGGCTGTCGTTCGACCGCACCGCGGCTGAAGGCATGCAGACCTTCCACGAATACTTCGGGATCGACTACAACCCCGTGAGCAAAGTGGTGTTCCTGTACCTGGTGGCATTGTTGCTGGCGCTGGCAGCCTTGTTCGTAATCAACCGTTTGCTGCGCATGCCGATCGGCCGTGCGTGGGAAGCGCTGCGCGAAGATGAAATCGCCTGCCGTGCACTGGGTATGAACCCTACCATCATCAAACTTTCAGCCTTCACCCTCGGGGCAACCTTCGCCGGTTTCGCTGGCAGTTTCTTTGCCGCTCGCCAAGGTTTGGTGACCCCGGAGTCGTTCACCTTTATCGAGTCGGCGATCATCCTCGCCATCGTGGTACTGGGTGGCATGGGCTCGCAGTTGGGTGTGATTCTGGCCGCGATCGTGATGATCCTGCTGCCGGAAATGATGCGTGAGTTCAGCGAATACCGCATGTTGATGTTCGGCGCCATGATGGTGCTGATGATGATCTGGCGCCCTCAAGGCCTGCTGCCCATGCAACGTCCACACATGGAGCTGCGCAAATGAGCCGCGAGATCCTGAAAGTCGAAAATCTGAGCATGCGCTTCGGCGGTTTGCTCGCGGTCAACGGCGTGGCCCTGACCGTGAAAGAGAAACAGGTCGTGGCGCTGATCGGCCCCAACGGCGCTGGCAAGACCACGGTGTTCAACTGCCTCACCGGCTTCTACAAGCCGAGTGGCGGCAGCATCCTGCTGGACGGCCAGCCGATCCAGGGCCTGGCCGGTCACGAAATCGCCCGCAAGGGTGTGGTGCGGACCTTCCAGAACGTGCGGTTGTTCAAGGACATGACGGCGGTTGAAAACCTGCTGATTGCCCAGCACCGTCACCTGAACACCAACTTCTTCGCCGGCCTGTTCAAGACCCCGTCGTTCCGCAAAAGCGAGCGCGAGGCCATGGAATACGCGGAATACTGGCTGGACAAGGTCAACCTGACCGAATTCGCCAACCGCCCCGCCGGCACTCTGGCCTATGGTCAGCAACGTCGCCTGGAAATCGCCCGCTGCATGATGACCCGGCCGCGGATCCTCATGCTCGACGAACCGGCCGCCGGCCTGAACCCCAAGGAAACCGAAGACCTCAAGGCGTTGATCAGCGTATTGCGTGAGGAAAACAACGCCACGGTGCTGTTGATCGAACACGACATGAAACTGGTCATGAGCATTTCCGACCACATCGTGGTGATCAACCAGGGCACGCCGCTGGCAGATGGGACGCCGGAACAGATCCGCGATAATCCTGAAGTGATCAAAGCCTATTTGGGGGAAGCGTAAAATGCTGCAATTCGAAAACGTTTCCACTTTCTACGGCAAGATCCAGGCCCTTCACAGCGTCAACGTGGAAGTGCGCCAGGGTGAAATTGTCACGTTGATCGGCGCCAACGGTGCCGGCAAGTCAACCTTGTTGATGACCTTGTGCGGCTCGCCGCAAGCCCACAGCGGCAGCATCCGCTATATGGGTGAAGAGCTGGTGGGCCAGCAGTCGTCGGAAATCATGCGCAAGAGCATTGCCGTGGTCCCGGAAGGCCGTCGGGTTTTTTCCCGCCTGACCGTGGAAGAGAACCTCGCCATGGGCGGGTTCTTCACCGACAAGGGCGACTATCAGGAGCAGATGGACAAGGTGCTGCACCTGTTCCCTCGGCTCAAGGAACGCTTCAGCCAGCGCGGCGGCACCATGTCCGGCGGCGAGCAGCAGATGCTCGCCATCGGCCGGGCGCTGATGAGCAAGCCCAAGCTGTTGCTGCTGGACGAACCTTCCCTGGGCCTGGCGCCGATCATCATCCAGCAGATCTTCGACATCATCGAACAGCTGCGCAAGGACGGTGTGACGGTGTTCCTGGTGGAGCAGAACGCCAACCAGGCGCTTAAAATCGCCGACCGCGCCTACGTGCTGGAAAACGGCCGGGTGGTGATGCAGGGCACCGGTGAGCAATTGTTGACGGACCCGAAAGTGCGCGAAGCGTACCTCGGGGGCTAAGAGACGGTAGCTGTAGAAACCGGATCTAAAATGTGGGAGCGGGCTTGTGTGGGAGCGGGCTTGTGTGGGAGCTGGCTTGCCTGCGATGGCATCACTGCGGTGTGACTAACACGCCGAGGTGTCTGCATCGCGGGCAAGCCCGGCTCCCACACAAGCCCGCCCCCCTTTTTTTTGCGTGACGCGAAATTATTTAAATTATTTTCGTCGGCCGTGTAACGAACTTCGTCCTGCTGCCTCTAGTGGAGTAAGCAGGCAAACATGCCTGAAACCTCAACCCAATGCTGGAGCTACACCATGACTACCAAACTGTCCGCCGCTACCCTGATCCTGGCCCTCGGTTCCGCTTTGAGCCTGTCCGCCATGTCCAACCTGGCCCACGCTGACGACGCAAAAATGGACAAATGCTTCGGCGTCGCTGAAGCCGGCAAAAACGACTGCGCCGCAGGCGCCGGCACCTCCTGCGCCGGCACCTCGAAAACCAAAGACCAGGCCAACGCCTGGAAACTGGTCCCGGCCGGCACCTGCGGCAAAACCACCAGCACCACCTCGCCGACCGGTTTCGGCCAGGAAGCTGCCTTCACCGCCAAGTCCTGAAACCCTGCGCAACCTGAGTACTGATGATGACGCTTTCACCCCAACACACGGTCTCGCCAGCTCAGGTACCCGGCCTCCCCTACAGGGCCGGGCTGGGGCTGAAGAACGAGCACTTCATCGAAGTGCTCGAGACCTCGCCCGACATCGGTTTCTTTGAGGTGCACGCCGAAAACTACATGGTCGCCGGCGGCCCGTTTCATCACTACCTGGGTTTGATCCGCGAGCGGTACCCACTGTCGTTGCACGGCGTGGGTCTGTCTATCGGCGGCGAAGGCCCGTTGAACCGTGAGCACCTGGCACGGTTGGCCACGCTGATAGAACGCTATCAACCCCAGTCCTTTTCCGAACACCTGGCCTGGTCCAGCCACGGCCCGGTGTTTCTGAATGACTTGCTGCCTCTGGCCTACGATGCCGTCACCCTGAACCGGGTGTGCGAACACATCGATCAGGTGCAAAGCACGCTCAAGCGGCCAATGTTGCTGGAGAATCCGTCGACTTACCTGCAGTTCCAGCATTCCACACTGGATGAAACAGACTTTATCAGCGAGATCATCCGCCGCACCGGTTGCGGCCTGCTGCTGGACGTCAACAACGTTTACGTGTCGTGCATCAATCACCAGCGCGACCCGCTTTCCTACATCGATGCGCTGCCGTTGCGCGCGGTCGGTGAGATTCATCTGGCGGGCTTTGCCGAAGACACCGACAACCTGGGCGACCGCCTGCTGATTGATGACCACGGCGCACCCGTCGACAACGCGGTATGGCAGCTGTATGAACAGGTACTGACGCGCACCGGCCCGGTGGCCACGCTGATCGAACGGGATAATCAGGTGCCTGCGTTCAGCGTGCTGCATGCCGAAGCCCAACACGCCGACTGGCATTTGTTGCAGGTCAACCCATGAGCGTTCAAGCCGCGTTTGCCAATGCCCTGCTCGCGCCCGACCAGGCCTGCCCCGAGGGCGTGTTCAGCAGCAACGGCGCCGACCCTGCCAGTCGTTTTGCGGTGTACCGCAATAACGTCCACAGCTCATTGATCAACGCACTCGCGGCGGCTTACCCGGTGACATTGCAATTGGTCGGCGAGGAATTCTTCCGCGCGATGGCGGGCCTGTTTGTACAGGCGTCCCCGCCCACCAGCCCGTTGATGAGCAAGTACGGCAGTGCGTTTGCTGCCTTTATTCAAGACTTTGAGCCCGCTGCCAGCGTGCCCTACCTCGCTGATGTTGCACGCCTGGAACGACTGCGCGTAGGCGCCTATCACGCGGCGGATACACAGCCACTGGACCGGCAAACGGTTCTTCAAGCACTGCAAGGCCAGACGGATCTGGGAAAACTGCGCGTGCAATTGCATCCGTCTGTTTCAACCTTCAGTTCCGCCTATGCCGTCGTTGCCGTGTGGGCAGCGCACCAGGCCGAGGGTGCCTTGGACAGCTTGAATCCCTGGCATGCCCAAGGCGCGCTGGTTTTGCGCCAAGGCCTGGCCGTCAAGGTGTTCGCCATCGACAGCGGCTCGGTCGCCTTTATCAATAGCTTGAACAGCGGCGCCGAACTGGAGATGGCGGTGGCTCTCGCCCTCGAAGCCTTCAGCGAATTCGACCTGAATCAATGCCTGACGCTGTTGATCAGCCACGACACCATTACTCATCTGCACCCAGAACAAAAGGAATCGCCATGAGCACCTCGCCTTCAAACCCTATCAATCGGGTCATCGCGCTGTTCGAGAAAATCCCCTACAGCCTGATCGCCTTTCTCGCACGGTTCTCCATTGCGGCGGTGTTCTGGAAGTCCGGGCAAACCAAGGTGGAAGGTTTTGCCATCGACCTGATCAATGGCACCTTTCAGCTCGGCGTGCCACGCCTGGCTGCCTCCACCGTGCCGCTGTTTCAAAGCGAATACCGAGTGCCGTTGCTCTCGCCCGAGGTGGCTGCGCACATGTCGGCGTTTGCCGAACACTTCTTTCCCGCGCTGATCCTGGTGGGTTTTGCCACGCGCTTCTCGGCCCTGGCGCTGATCGGGATGACCCTGACCATCCAGATCTTCGTCTATCCGGACGCCTACCCAACCCACGGCACCTGGATCGCGATCTTGCTGCTGTTGGTGGCGAAGGGCCCAGGCCGCCTGTCCATCGACCACCTGATCGCACGTCGCTACCGTTAAAGACGGTCCAGGGCTTCGCCGCTGCGTTTGAACCAGTCCACCAAATAGTCGGCGAGCACTTGGGTCCGTCGCGGCAAGCCGCCCTGATAAGGGTGCACCAGGTACATCGGCATGCTCCGCGTCTGATAATCGCGCAGGAGCCAGCGCAATCTGCCGTCAGCCAATTCTGCCGGTAATGCATAGGACGGCAGACGCGCGATGCCGGCGCCCACCAGCGCGGCTTTTTTCAACAGGTTGTAATGGTTGGAGGCAAAGGTGCCGCTGACCCGCACCCGCAGCAGTTCATGTTGCTGGTGGTAAAGCCATTCCTCTCGCCCGCTGTAATGACTGTTGAGCAGGCAGGTGTGGGTGACGAGATCGGCCGGGGTCAGTGGCTCACCGTACTCCTCAAGATAAGCCGGGCTGGCGCAGGTCATTTCGTGCCAGGCCAGCAGCGGCTTGGCCACCAGGCGCTCATTGTCGACAGCCCCGGAGCGCACCCCCAAATCAAAGCCGTCCCGTGCCAGATCGTGGCACCGGTTGTTCAGTTCCAGTTCGATCTGCACCTGCGGGTACCTTTTGTAAAACTCCACCAGCAAGCCATCAAAGAAGGTTTCGCCCAACGACACCGGAACCGTCATACGCACAGGCCCGGCCAGGTCGTCCTTGAGCCGCGCCAGTGCCTGACGAGCGCGGTCGACTTGTACTACAAGCGCCTGGGCCTGAGGCAACAACGCCGCACCGGCGGCTGTGAGGCTGAGCTTGCGCGTGGTGCGGTGCAGCAACACCACGCAATACTGCGCCTCCAATTGGCTGATGCGTTTGGACAGCTGGCCCTTGCTGCAACCCAGTTGCTCGGCGGCCACGGTGAAACTGCCGGCTTCGATCAGTACGGCAAAGGCCGCCAGGTCATCCATCTCGCTCATGGATTGTTTCCATTTGAAAACCAAAGGTTGCCCATTAGCACGTTTATCCACGTGAAAAGCCACCCTAGACTGAATCCTTACTTACCCCTTGGAGGAACAGCACGATGAAAATCCTATTGATTGGAGCCAGCGGTGCGGTCGGTTCAGCGGTCAAGGCCGAACTGGCGCAGCGTCACGAAGTGATCAGCATCGGCCGCAGCAGTGGCGATTTCCAGGTGAACATCAGCGACAGCGCCTCGATCCGCGCACTGTTCGAACAGACCGGCAGGTTCGATGCACTGGTCTGCGCGGCAGGCAGCGTCAACTTCGTCGCGTTGGGTGACATGAACGAGGCCGACTTCGAACTGGGCCTGCGCGACAAGCTGATGGGCCAGGTCAACCTGCTGCTGATCGGCCGCGAATACGCCAACGACGGCGCATCGTTCACCTTCACCAGCGGCATTCTCAACCGTGACCCGATCCGCACTGGCGCCTCGGCGGCCCTGGTCAATGGCGCACTGGATGCCTTTGTTAAAGCGGCGGCAATCGAATTGCCACGTGGCCTGCGCGTCAACTCGGTGAGCCCGACCGTCCTGCTCGAAGCCATGGACAGCTATGCGCCGTATTTCCGTGGTTACAAACCGGCGCCGGGCGCAGACGTGGCATTGGCCTACGCGAAAAGCGTCGAGGGCCTGCAGACCGGGCAGACGTTTATCGTCGGCTGACTTTCACGTCTGTAAGAATTGCCTGAAGCTCGCAGGCGCACTTGTGATGCGGCGCCAGCCTGCGTAACGTGGCGGCACTTGTTTGGAGACCCGATAAATGCGTGCCGCCCGTACCTTAGTTCTATGTGCCTTGCTGCCCCTGTTCAGCGCTTGCCAGGTGTTCGAAAGCGAACCGGCCAAACCGTCTACCGTCGGGATGACCCGTATGCAGGGCGAATTGACGGCTGTCGGCGGCAAGCTGGTGTTCCAGCCTTGCAATGACAAACGCAACTACGTGGTCAACGACACCGGCGGCACCAGCGTCCTGCAAGAGGCGGCCTCCCTGGCCGGTCAGCAAGGCGCCTTGTTTGCCGACTTGCGCGGCAAGTTCTCCGGGGTTGCCAGTGGCACTCAGGGCTCAGTGGACCTGCAACAGCTCTACCGCGTCGAGCGCTCCACCTCCGCCTGCAATGACCCCGACTTCAAACGCATGATCCTGCGCGCCAACGGCCATAAACCGGCCTGGGCGATGAACGTCACCGCCAAAGGCATGGTGCTGGAACGCGAGGGCCAGCCACCGCTGGCAGTGCCCTATGTCGAAGAGCAAATCGGTGACGGCCGTTTCAACCTGATGACCGAAGCCAACAACCAGCACGTCGAACTGTGGGTCGCCCCGCAGCGTTGCGTCGACCCGGTCAGCGGCAGCCTGCAACACATGACCGCCGAGTTGCGCGTCAACGGCCAGGTCCAGCGTGGTTGCGCCGCATTTGGCGGTTCGCGCGACGACTGATTACGCCCTGCGCTGTTTTAGCATGACGGAAAACCGCCTTTGGGGCTTATAATCGCCGGTTTGCAAAACAGCCGGCCTCTTTGTCCGCCGCCTACCGGATCCTGTCATGTTACGAATCACCGAACTCAAGCTGCCCATCGACCATCCCGATGAAGACCTGCGGCCTGCCATCGTGCAGCGCCTGGGCGTCGCCAGTGATGACCTGCTCGATTTCACCCTGTTCAAGCGCAGCTACGACGCCCGCAAAAAATCGTCAGAGCTGTGCTTCATCTACACCGTCGACCTGAACGTGAAGGGCGAAGCTGCCCTGCTGCTCAAGTTTGCCGACGACCGCAACATCAACCCGGCGCCGGACGTCAGCTACAAAGTCGTCGGCCATGCGCCAGAAGGCTTGGTTGAACGGCCGATCGTGGTGGGTTTTGGCCCGTGCGGGATCTTCGCCGGGCTGCTGCTCGCGCAAATGGGTTTCAAGCCGATCATCCTTGAGCGCGGTCGCGAAGTGCGCCAGCGCACCAAGGACACCTGGGCCTTGTGGCGCAAAAATGTGCTCAACCCAGAGTCCAATGTGCAATTCGGTGAAGGCGGCGCCGGGACTTTTTCCGACGGCAAGCTTTACAGCCAGATCAAGGACCCGAAATTCCACGGTCGCAAAGTGCTGCACGAGTTCGTCAAAGCCGGCGCCCCGGAAGAAATCCTGTATGTCAGCAAGCCGCATATCGGCACCTTCCGCCTGACCGGCGTGGTGGAACACATGCGCCAGCAAATCATCGCCCTCGGCGGTGAAGTGCGCTTCGAACAGCGCGTGACCGACGTGCTGATCGAGGACGGCCAGTTGAACGGCGTGGTTGTCGATGGCGGCGAGCAGATCCTCTCCAGGCACGTGATCCTCGCCCTCGGCCACAGCGCCCGCGACACGTTCCGCATGCTCCACGGCCGTGGCGTGTACATGGAAGCCAAGCCGTTTTCCGTGGGTTTTCGCATCGAACATCCCCAGTCGCTGATCGACGCCGCGCGGCTGGGCAAATACGCCGGGCACCCGAAACTCGGCGCCGCCGACTACAAACTGGTGCACCACGCCAAGAACGGCCGTTCGGTCTACAGCTTCTGCATGTGCCCGGGCGGCACCGTGGTTGCCGCGACCTCCGAACCGGGCCGTGTCGTCACCAATGGCATGAGCCAGTATTCGCGTAACGAGCGTAACGCCAACTCCGGCATTGTGGTTGGCATCACGCCTGAGGTGGATTATCCAGGCGGCCCGCTGGCCGGTATCGAGTTGCAGGAACGCCTGGAGTCCCACGCCTATATCCTCGGCGGCAGCAACTACGAGGCCCCGGCGCAATTGGTGGGTGATTTCATCGCGGGCAAGCCGTCCACCGCCATCGGCAGTGTGGAGCCTTCGTACAAGCCGGGCGTGGCACTGGGCGATTTGGCCCTGGCCTTGCCGGACTTCGCCATCGAAGCGATCCGTGAAGCGCTGCCTGCGTTCGAGAAGCAGATCAAGGGTTACTCGCTGCACGATGCCGTGTTGACCGGTATCGAAACCCGCACCTCGTCGCCGCTGCGCATTACCCGTGACGACTCGATGCAGAGTTTGAACGTAAAAGGCCTGTTCCCGGCGGGTGAAGGCGCAGGGTATGCCGGTGGGATTTTGTCGGCGGGTGTGGACGGCATTCGGATTGCCGAAGCATTGGCGCGGGATATGTTGGGCCTGGAGGCCTGACAGCGAATCTGAAAACACCGCAATTTAAATGTGGGAGCGGGCTTGCTCGCGAAAGCGGAGTGTCAGTCGATGAATCTTTTGACTGACACTCCGCTTTCGCGA
>NZ_JAFCTN010000032.1:0-68781 GCF_049896045.1 Pseudomonas sp. PWP3-1b2 | reverse complement strand
ATCAGCCAATTTGCGCGGGTCAACGTGAGGTGGAATCGGGTCATTCAACATAGGCGCAGCATTATAGGGATGCACCCGGCCATGTCAAAGGAAATTCAGCCCTGTGCGTCAGCGGGTCACCCCGTTAGAATCCGCGACTGCCTTGAGGAGACGCCCATGCTGCCTTTATTACTCGCATCCAGCTCGGTTTATCGCCGGGAATTGCTGAGCCGCCTGCACTTACCGTTCATCTGCAGCTCGCCGGATATCGACGAAAGCCCGCTCGAAAATGAATCCGCGACTGAGCTGGTCAAGCGACTGGCTGAACAAAAAGCGCGTGCGCTTGCTGGCAGCCACCCGGGCCATTTGATCATCGGCTCCGATCAAGTGGCGGCGCTTGAGGGACGCATCATCGGCAAACCTCACACGTTTGAAAACGCCCGTGAGCAATTGCTGGCCGCCAGCGGCAAGCGCGTGAGCTTCCTGACCGGCCTGGCACTGCTTAATAGCGAAACGGGGCATTGTCAGGTGGACTGCGTGCCTTTTACCGTACAGATGCGCGTGCTGGACGCCGAGCGCATTGAGCGTTATCTGCGGGTGGAGCAACCCTACGACTGTGCAGGCAGCTTCAAGGCTGAAGGTTTGGGCGTGAGTTTGTTTCAGAGCACGGAAGGGCCGGATGCGACCAGCCTGATTGGCCTGCCGCTGATTCGGCTGGTGGATATGCTGCTGTTTGAAGGCGTGCAAATCCCCTAAGCACGACAAAAAACCAACTGTGGGAGCTGGCTTGCCTGCGATAGCGGTGGATCAGCCGATATGGATGTCGACGGGCCCACCGCTATCGCGGGCAAGCCCGCTCCCACATTTGCATCGATGCGCCTGCTGGATCAGCGCAAACTTGGACCCTGGAAACCCATGTAAAGCGCCAGTTTCTCGGCCACGCTGGCGCCGAGCTTCTTGGAGAAGCGATCAAACGGCGATTCCTCTACCGTAAAATCCACCAACTCTTTCTCGCCAACAACATCCCGCGCCACCGAGCTGGCACTGCCCAGGCCGTCGATCAAGCCCAGCGGCAACGCTTGCTCGCCCGACCACACCAACCCGGAGAACAGCTCCGGATGGTCTTTATCCTTCAGTCGATCGCCACGGCCCTGCTTGACGCTGGCAATGAACTGGCGATGGGTGGTGTCGAGCACGCCCTGCCAGAACTGGGTTTCATCGGCCTTCTGCGGCTGGAACGGATCGAGGAATGACTTGTGCTCGCCCGAGGTGTAGGTGCGACGTTCCACCCCCAGTTTCTCCATGGTGCCGACGAAGCCATAACCGGCTGCCGTCACACCGATGGAGCCGACCAGGCTGGCCTTGTCGGCATAGATCTGGTCAGCAGCGCTGGCGATGTAATAGGCACCCGAGGCACCCAGGTCGGAAATCACGGCGTACAGCTTGGTGTCCGGATGCAGCGCGCGCAGACGGCGAATTTCGTCATACACATAACCCGACTGCACAGGGCTGCCGCCCGGGCTGTTGATACGCAGGATCACGGCCTTGACCTTGGGGTCGTCAAACGCAGCGCGCAGGCTGGTGACGATGTTGTCGGCGCTGGCGGATTCCTTGTCGGCAATCACTCCGCGCACGTCAATCAAGGCGGTGTAGTGGCTACCGCGCGTGGCGCTTTTTTCCATGTCCATCAGCGGGCTGAACAACGCCAGCATGCCGAGCAGGTACACGAAGGTCAGCAGCTTGAAGAAAATCCCCCAACGCCGCGAACGACGCTGTTCCTGCACGCTGGCCAGAAGCGTCTTCTCTAACAGCTTCCAGCTTTTGTCATCACTGCTCTGGGCCTTTTCAGGCGCTTTCCACTCGTCACTCATGCCATTCACCCCAGCAAAGACTTATTAAGCCCGGCTTAGCCAGGCCTGCAATTCGGAAAAATGATCAATCGTCAGCCGGGGCTCGTATTGTTGCAAGGCCTCGGCCGCCTGCGCGCCGTAGCTGACCGCCACGCTGTCCATGCCAGCATTGCGCGCCATCATCAGATCGAAGGAGGCGTCCCCCACCATCAACGCCTGATGCGGGGATACGCCGCAATGAGCGAGAATCTGTTCGAGCATCAGAGGGTGAGGTTTGCTGGCGGTTTCATCCGCGGCGCGGGTGATATCGAAATAGTTTTCAAAGCCGTGAGCCTTGAGTACTCGGTCCAGCCCGCGACGGGCCTTGCCGGTGGCCACTGCGAGGTGATAACCCTCGGCACGGAAGACTTCCAGGGACTCCCTCACGCCGCCGAACAGCGGCGAAGGCTCGGCCTCAAGGGCAATGTAGTGATCGGCATAGTGTTGCCGAAACGCTATCAGTTGCTCGTCGTCGATGTGCGGGTACAAGGTGCGGATCGCCTCAGGCAAGCCCAAGCCGATAATACCCTTGACCGCCAGGTCGCTGCACAAGGCAAAGCCCGAACGGGTCGACGCCGCGTGCATCGACTCGACAATCCGGCCAATGGAGTCTGCCAGCGTGCCGTCCCAATCAAAAATCAGCAGCTTGTAATCAAGGCGCGACACTCAAACGCTCCACGGTTTTGGCCCACATTTCGTCGACTGGCGCTTGCAACTTCAGCTCACCGCCATCCGGCAATGGCACGGTCAGCATGTAAGCGTGCAGAAACAGACGTTTGCCGCCCAGGTCGCGAATTTCCCTGGAGAAGTCCTCGTCACCGTACTTGGTGTCACCGGCGATGCAGTGGCCTGCATGCAGGGTGTGCACGCGAATCTGGTGGGTACGGCCGGTGACGGGCTTGGCCTCGACCATCGTCGCGAAGTCGCCAAAACGGCGCAGCACCTTGAACAGGGTCAGGGCTTCTTTGCCCTCCTCGTCCACTTCGACCATACGCTCGCCGGACCGCAGGTTGCTCTTCTGCAATGGCGCACGCACGCTCTTGATCGAGCTGGCCCAGTTGCCGCGCACCAGCGCCATGTAGCGCTTGTCTACGCCATCGCCGCGCAGGGCGGTGTGCAGGTGGCGCAACATGCTGCGTTTCTTGGCGATCATCAGCAGGCCTGACGTGTCGCGGTCCAGGCGATGGACCAACTCCAGTTCCTTGGCGTCCGGACGCAACTGACGAAAGGCTTCAATCACGCCGAATGTCAGGCCGCTGCCGCCGTGAACCGCGATGCCGCAAGGCTTGTTGATCACGATGAGCTTGTTGTCTTCAAAGACAATCGACGCTTCAAGGCGCTGCAGCAGACCTTGCGCCAGTGGCACAGGCTCGTCACGCTCAGGCACGCGCACCGGCGGCACACGGACGATGTCGCCCGCCTGCAGCTTGTACTCGGGCTTGATCCGACCCTTGTTCACGCGCACTTCACCTTTACGCAAGATGCGGTAAATCAAGGTCTTGGGCACGCCTTTGAGCCTGGCCAGGAGAAAATTGTCGATGCGTTGGCCGGCATATTCCGGCGAGACCTCGAGCAGCTGGACGCTGGGGGTCTGGGGGGCGGTAGTGGTCATGGCGGCGATGATAACAATTTTTTATGGAATTGAAGCACTTAATCATTGCTGCTATAGTCGCGAACGCCGCCAAAAGCGGCCTGGACAGAGGACTTGCGGCAAACTGCCGGCCCTGACCATCGCAATTCATCAGGACGCGAGGCCGTCCTACGGGGCTTTCGCCACCCTGGAAGGCTCAAGATTGTAACAAGCGCAGGTGACATGAGGCCTGAAGCGAGTGCAGAAAGCAGAGTGAATACTCGCGTTCTGCGCCGATATTTACGGCCAGTTCACAAAGTGCAGTCAGTCTTGAACCAGACCACAGCGAATGCTTCGGGAACAACGCCTGTTAAGAGCTGAGTGAGAGCGCAATCGCCCTCACCCAGTCTTGTTTAGCCATGAGCGTGAACTCCCCATTGGAGTACACGGTAAATGCCAACCCGCTGCGGATTCTGCGCGCGGCAGCACCCGAATTATCAGGGATACGTGTAGGGTGGAGATGCACAACCGTCGGACCGTGTAGCACTAGGCTTATATTTAGACGCTTCATCTCGTCCACAGTCGCCGGTTGATTCCTCCTCCTGACCTTAGCTTTTGTTGAAGTGGTGCCTTTGTCACCACCGCTAACAAGCAGGACGCGTCCGTCGCGATACCGGCCCAATTGGCGGGTATTTGCTGGACACTGGAGTGGCCAACCACTCTTGACGCACCTGACACCGACCGTGAGAAGTCGTGTGTGCCGAACGCCGTTTCCGGCAGCCCGGAAACCGACGGTACAACATGAAAAGAATGCTGATTAACGCAACTCAACCCGAAGAGTTGCGTGTTGCACTGGTAGATGGCCAACGCCTCTACGACCTGGACATCGAATCCGGTGCACGCGAGCAAAAGAAGGCCAACATCTATAAAGGCCGTATTACTCGCATCGAACCAAGCCTTGAGGCTGCCTTTGTCGATTTCGGCTCCGAGCGCCACGGCTTCCTGCCCCTCAAAGAAATCTCCCGCGAATACTTCAAGAAAGCCCCTGAAGGCCGCGTGAACATCAAGGACGTCCTGAGCGAAGGCCAGGAAGTCATCGTTCAGGTGGAAAAAGAAGAACGTGGCAACAAGGGCGCAGCCCTCACCACCTTCATCAGCCTGGCTGGCCGTTACCTGGTCCTGATGCCGAACAACCCGCGTGCCGGCGGCATTTCCCGTCGCATCGAAGGCGAGGAGCGCAATGAACTGCGCGAAGCGCTGAACGGCCTGATCGCACCTGCCGACATGGGCCTGATCGTTCGCACTGCCGGCCTGGGCCGCAGCAGCGAAGAAATGCAGTGGGACCTCGACTACCTGCTGCAACTGTGGACCGCTATTAAAGAAGCGTCCCTGGATCGTTCCGCGCCGTTCCTGATCTACCAGGAAAGCAACGTGATCATCCGCGCCATCCGCGATTACCTGCGTCAGGACATCGGCGAAGTGTTGATCGACAGCGTTGAAGCCCAGGACGAAGCCCTGACCTTCATCCGCCAGGTGATGCCGCAGTACGCCAGCAAGATCAAGCTGTACGAAGACAGCGTTCCGCTGTTCAACCGTTTCCAGATCGAAAGCCAGATCGAGACCGCCTTCCAGCGCGTCGTTGAACTGCCTTCCGGCGGCTCCATTGTGATTGACCCGACCGAGGCCCTGGTGTCCATCGACATCAACTCGGCGCGCGCCACCAAAGGCAGCGACATCGAAGAAACCGCCCTGCAGACCAACCTGGAAGCGGCTGAAGAAATCGCCCGCCAACTGCGTCTGCGTGATATCGGCGGCCTGATCGTGATCGACTTCATCGACATGACCCCAGCCAAGAACCAGCGCGCCGTGGAAGAGAAAGTCCGCGAATGCCTGGAAGCGGACCGTGCCCGCGTACAAGTCGGCCGCATTTCGCGCTTCGGCTTGCTGGAAATGTCCCGTCAGCGCCTGCGTCCATCCCTGGGCGAAAGCAGTGGCATCGTGTGCCCGCGTTGCAACGGCACCGGCATCATCCGTGACGTTGAATCGCTGTCCCTGGCGATCCTGCGCCTGATCGAAGAAGAAGCCCTGAAAGACCGCACCGCCGAAGTCCGCGCGCAAGTGCCGATTCCGGTTGCAGCCTTCCTGCTCAACGAAAAACGCAACTCGATCACCAAGATCGAACTGCGCACCCGCGCCCGTATCGTCATCCTGCCGAACGATCACCTCGAGACGCCGCACTTTGAAGTGCAGCGCCTGCGTGATGACAGCCCGGAAGCGCACAGTGGCCAATCCAGCTATGAAATCGCTGCTGCCGCCGCCGAAGTGGAAGAAGTTCAGCCGGCCGCCGCGACCCGCACCCTGGTTCGCCAGGAAGCTGCCGTGAAAACTGCACCGGCGCGTGCCAACGCCCCGGTACCGGTTGAAGTTGCCGCTCCGGTTGCCGCACCTGCCGCCGCATTGCCTGAACCAAGCCTGTTCAAAGGCCTGGTGAAGTCGCTGGTCAGCCTGTTCGCCACCAAAGAAGAGCCTGTTGCTCCGGTCGTGGTTGAAAAACCTGCTGCCGAGCGCCCGGCGCGTAACGAAGAGCGTCGCAACGGTCGTCAGCAAAGCCGCAACCGTAACGGTCGCCGTGACGAAGAGCGCAAGCCTCGCGAAGAACGTGCACCGCGTGAAGAACGCGCACCACGTGAAGAGCGTGCCCCTCGCGAAGCCCGTGAGGAAACCCCGGTTGTAGCCCGTGAAGAACGTGCACCCCGCGAAGAGCGCGCACCTCGCACGCCGCGCGCTCCACGTGAAGACCGCAAGCCACGCGGTGAGCGCGAAGAGCGCGTGCGTGAACTGCGTGAGCCTCTGGACGCCGTGCCAGCCGTTGCTGCTGAAGCCTCTACCGAAGAACGCCCGGCCCGCCAGCCGCGTGAAGAGCGCGCCCCACGTGAAGAGCGCCAGCCGCGCCCACCGCGTGAAGAGCGTCAACCACGCGCCGAGCAAGCTGCAGCGGCCAGCGAAGAAGAGGAAGAAGTACTGACCGGCGAAGAGCAACAGGAAGATGGCCAGGACAACGCCGAAGGCGATCGTCCACGCCGCCGCTCCCGTGGCCAGCGTCGTCGCAGCAACCGTCGTGAGCGTCAGCGTGATGCCAACGGCAATGTGATCGAAGGCTCGGAAGAAGCCGGCGAACACGCTGAAGGCGAAACCCAGGAACCGACGGGCGCCGAACTGGCTGCCGGCCTGGCTGTGACTGCCGCTGTTGCCAGCTCGGTGATCAGCGCACCTGCTGAAGCCCAGGCTCACCAGAACGCCGAACGTGCTACTGCCGCCCTCGAAGAAACCGCTGCTGTAGAAGCGCCCGCCGCTGAAGCACCAGCTGTTGAAACGCCGACGTTTGAAGCACCAGCGTTTGAAGCGCCAGCTGTTGAAGCACCGGTTGTTGAAGCCACTACCCCGATCGAAGCCCCAGTGGTTCCGGAAGTGGAAGTCGCACCGGTTCGTGAAGTACCGCCGCAAGCCGAAGCCATTGCCGTCGAGCCTGCCCCGGTGGTTGAGCCTCAGCCAGTGGTTGAAGCGGTTGTAGAAGCACCGGCCGTCGAAGCAGCGCCAGAAGTGCGTGAAGTGCGTGAAGTTCGCGAAGAACAGACTGCCTTCCAATGGACTGCCGAGCCAGCCGCTCCGGTTGAAGCGCCAGCGCCTGCCCCAGCGGTAGAAGAAGCACCAGCGCCGGTTGCTGAAACAGTGGTTGCCGAGCCAGCGCCAGTCGTTGCGCCTCAGCCAGTCGTTGAAGCGCCAGCCGCTGCCGAAGTCACCGCGCCGGTGGTTGAAGCTGCGCCTGCCAGCGCTCTGACCGAGAATGGCCGTGCGCCGAACGACCCACGTGAAGTGCGTCGCCGTCGCAAGGAAGCTGAAGCCGCCGCTGCAGCAGCTGCTGCCGCTCCGGCCGTCGCTGAAACCGCCGAGGCGCCAGCCCCGGTTGTTGACGCGGTGGTTGAGCACAAGGCCCATGAAGAAGAACACGAGCCTAAACCTTTCGTGTAATTCCATGAGCCACTAAAAAGCCCCGCCTGAGTGATCAGGCGGGGCTTTTTTATGCGATTTAGAGTGATTGATTTATCCAGATGTACCACATCCGAATGTGGGAGCTGGCTTGCACATTTACTGCGGTATGAAATTCAACCGTGAAGGCACGTCGATATCCCAAAGCACGCCGCGGTCATCAACCCGCACTTCACTCACAACGGAACGTGCAAACAACGGCCTGGCCCCGCGATCACCAACCAACGCCATCAACCCCGCACCGCACGCACGAGCAAACGCCACCGGGTGCCCGTATTCACCGGCACATACCGGCACGCTGATGCCACCCTCCTCCAGCGCGTCGATCACGCGATCAATGCTCGAAGACTGAATAAACGGCATGTCCCCCAGCACCACCAACCAACCGTGCGCCGCTTCACTGGCCGCGACCGCCGCCGCAATGCTGTCACCCATACCCGCCGAGCTGAGCAGCAGCACTTCGCAGCCATACGCTTTGGCCAATCGAATCACTTCAAGCCGATCCGGCGAGGTCACCAACAGGCGCGCAACCACCTGTTCAGGCAAATTCACCAGCACCTGCTCAATCACCGGTCGTGTCACACCATCCAGGCCTAAGCACGGCGCCAGCAATTTGTCCTGATCAGCGCCGGCCTCCGCCCGAAAGCGACTGCCCTGCCCGGCTGCCAGCACAATCGCCGTGAGTGTCACTGCGCCACCACCGGCAACGGTTTTTTCTGCATCGGCGCCACGCCGTTCTTGATTGCGACAATTTCCGCCATCAGCGACAAGGCAATTTCCGCCGGGGTATGGCTGCCGATATGCAAGCCAATCGGCCCATGCAACCGCGCAATTGCTTGCGCCGACAAGCCCAGCTGCGCCAAGTCCTCCCGGCGCTTCTGGCTATTGACCCGCGAACCGAGGGCGCCAATGTAGAACGCCGAGGAATTCAACGCCGTCAGCAGCGCCATATCGTCCAGGCGCGGATCGTGGGTCAGGCACACAATGGCTGTACGCTCGTCCGTCTGGATATTCAGCACCGCCTCATCCGGCATACCCGGTACAAAGCGGCCTTGCTGTGCCTCCCAGCCATAGACGAACTCTTCGCGCGGATCACAGATCAACACTTCGAAATCCAGCAGGCGCGCCATTTCCGCTACATAGCGCGACAGCTGCCCGGCGCCGATCAGCAGCAGGCGCCAGCGTGGGCCGTAGATAGCCCGCAGGTGCTCGCCGTCAAAGGTCACCGTATCGGTTTTGCTCGCACTGCTGAGGGTCACTGCGCCAGTGGCCAGGTTCAGCTCCCGCGCGACGATCTGATGATCCTCACAGCGTGCCAGCAGTTGCTCGACCCACGCCCAGTCGTCCACGCGCTCTTCGGTGAGGCGCAACGTCCCGCCGCACGGCAGGCCAAAGCGTGCGGCTTCATCGCGGGTGACGCCGTAGGTCACCAGTTGCACCGCCGGCCCATCCTCGGGCAGGCGGCCATCCTGCAGGCGAGCGATCAAGTCATCCTCGATGCAACCGCCCGATACCGAGCCAATCACCACCCCATCGCCGCGCAAGGCCAACATCGCCCCCGGCGGGCGCGGGGCGCTGCCCCAGGTCTGCACCACGCTGTACAACACCACGCGTTGACCGGCGCGGCGCCACTCGAGCACGCTGCGCAGGACATTCAGATCCACACTGTCCATCAAGACTCCTGCAAGCGTTGCAGCGGAAATACCCGCCAGGCTAATGGGTTTTAGAGCGAGCAGTGCGGTGCGAGTTTCATCCGCATAGCCCGGCTCAAACGATCCGTTAGCGGCGCTATCAAAAAGCATGAAGCAGCCGCACACTGTAAATCAAAAAAAACACAAAGTGACCCGCCAGAAACACAAACGCCCCGAACAGGTCGGGGCGTTTGCAAGGCTTTCGGTGTCGTTTACACCGTCGGCATTTTACTTGACGGCTGGAGCAGGGCCTTCGGCCACGCCCAGGTCATCTTCCGGACGGGTGTCGGAGATACCGGTACCGCCAGACGCCAGTTCGCTTTGCAGCTTGTCGGTGTCCAGTTCGTTGACCCACTTGGCCACAACGATGGTGGCAACAGCGTTGCCCACCAGGTTGGTCAGCGCGCGGGCTTCGGACATGAAGCGGTCGATACCCAGGATCAGCGCCAGGCCGGCAACCGGCAGGTGGCCGACGGCCGACAGAGTAGCCGCGAGCACGATGAAGCCCGAACCGGTCACGCCGGCAGCGCCTTTGGAGGACAGCAGCAGCACCAGCAGCAGGGTGATCTGGTGGGTGATGTCCATGTGGGTGTCGGTCGCCTGAGCGATGAACACTGCAGCCATGGTCAGGTAGATCGAGGTACCGTCGAGGTTGAAGGAGTAGCCGGTAGGAATCACCAGGCCCACTACGGATTTCTTCGCGCCCAGACGCTCCATCTTGATCAGCATGCGTGGCAGTGCGGATTCGGAGGAGGAAGTACCCAGTACGATCAACAGTTCTTCACGGATGTAGCGAACCAGCTTCAGCACGCTGAAACCGTGCGCGCGGCAGATGGCGCCCAGCACCACGACCACGAACAGGATGCAGGTGATGTAGAAGCAGATCATCAACTGGCCGAGCTGCACCAGGGAACCTACACCGTAGGCGCCGATGGTGAACGCCATGGCGCCGAAAGCACCGATCGGCGCGAGCTTCATGATCATGTTGATGATGTTGAACATCACGTGAGCGAAGCGATCGATGAAGTCCAGCACCGGCTTGCCGTAGGCACCCAGGCGATGCAGGGCGAAACCGAAGATCACCGAGAACATCAGGACTTGCAGGATATCGCCGGTGGCGAAGGCGCCAACGATGGTGTTCGGGATGACGTTCAGCAGGAAGCCAACGATGCTCTGGTCTGCACCGGCAGTCACGTAGGCAGCGACTTTGGAAGCATCCAGGGTAGCCACGTCGATGTGCATGCCGGCGCCCGGTTGCACAACGTTAACCACGATCAGGCCGATCAGCAGGGCGATGGTGGAAACAACTTCGAAGTACAGCAGCGCGTAGCCACCGGTTTTGCCGACCGATTTCATGCTTTGCATGCCAGCGATGCCGCTGACAACGGTGCAGAAGATGATCGGGGCGATGACCATTTTGATCAGCTTGATAAAGCCGTCACCCAGTGGCTTGAGGGCCACGCCGGTCTGCGGGTAGAAGTGACCGAGCAAAATACCGATAACGATTGCAACGATCACCTGGAAATACAGGGATTTGTACAGTGGCTGACGAGTCGTCATTGCAAAGTTCCTCAATCGTCCCGTGGGGCAAAGATCCGCCATTGCCCACGACACTTGAATTGCGAACCCTCCTGCACTGGAGGGATTTGTTGTTTGCGAGATCCGTGTAATCTGGCCTGCGCTGTAGTCTTTATCGCAAACGCCGTGCCACTTCCCTGAAAAACCCTAAAGGCCTTTAGACATCAGCCCTTAGGGCTCACGGGCGCCCAGCAACGCGCCGAATGAGGTGGCGGAATTCCGCCGACTCACCCGATCCCGTCCTACAATTTGGCGGATATCCGCCTTGTTGCACCTCCAGGTGATGGCTAACATCCGCCACTCCATGGACGAGGCCCTCACATGCGTGAACGCACCATCGCCAGCCACTACGCCCGAGCTGCCCTCGGCGGTGCTCGGCGGGCGGGCCATGACTATTCGGCCCTGTTACTCCAGCTGGGCATTACCCCGCAATTACTGACCGAACCGCGCGCCCGCATCGCCCCGGAACAATTTACCCGGCTGTTGCAAACGTTGTGGCTGGCGCTGGATGACGAGTACCTGGGGTTTGCCGAAGGCCCGAGCAAACGCGGCACCTTCGCCATGATGTGCCACGCGCTGATCCACTGCCGCACCCTGGAGAAGGCTCTGGAGCGCGGCTTATTATTTTATAGCCTATTCCCGCAGGGTCCGCGCTGGCAGCTGACAAGAGAAGGCGAAATGGCCCGCCTGAGCCTGGACGATTCGCAACTGCGGGACCCGGATCACTTCCTCAGCGAATGCCTGTTGGTCATCTGGCATCGCCTGGGCAGTTGGTTGATCGGCCAGCGTATTCGCCTGCACCAGGCCACCTTCAGCTACGCGATGCCGGAGCATGCGAGCGAATATGACCTGCTGTTCCCCTGCCCTCAGGCATTCGGTGCACCAACCAGCAGCCTGGTGTTTCCCGCGCGCTACCTGAGCCTGCCGCTGCAGCAGGACGAGCGGACCCTCAAGCACTTTCTGGAACGCTCACCTGCTGATTTGCTGTCGCGGCCGGATGAAGGCGACAGCCTGAGCAGCCAATTGCGTCGCCTGCTCAGCCGCGACCGCACGCCCTGGCCCGACCTGGAAACGGTTGCGCAGCACCTGCACATCAGCCCGCAAACCCTGCGTCGGCACTTGCGCGAGGAAGGCACCAGCTTTCAGTCGCTCAAGGATGAGTTGCGGCGAGATATCGCCATCTATCATTTGGGGCGGGCGGATTTGTCGTTGCAGGAGATTGCCGAGCAGTTGGGGTTTTCCGAACCGTCGGCGTTTCACCGGGCGTTCAAGAAGTGGACGGGGCTGACGCCGGGAGCGTATCGGGCGCAGGAGCGTTAGAGCCGGGTTGCCTGGGCGGGCATCATCGCGGGCAAGCCCGGCTCCCAACGTTGATCGGGTTTACACACATCAACCTGTGGGAGCTGGCTTGCCTGCGATGAGGCCAGAACCAGCAATAGAGATCAAACCGCCGGAAAATGAATCTTGAACGCCGCCCCGCCCAACGGTGAATCACCCAGGGTCAGGCGCGCGCTGTAGCTTTCGATAATGTCCTTGACCACCGCCAGCCCGATCCCCTGCCCCGGATGCTGACGGTCCAGCCGCTCGCCCCGTTGCAGAATCCGCGCACGCTGGTCGGGCGGCACACCGGGGCCGTCGTCTTCAATGCACAACTCGGTGCCTTCAAGGTTTTCCATCAGGCTGATGCGCACTTCGCTCAGGCACAGGCGATAGGCGTTTTCCAGCAGGTTACCAAGCATTTCCAGCAAGGCGCCTTTCTCGATGGGCAGATCGCAGTCCGGCGGCAAGTCGAACGTCACCGTGACGCGCTTATCGCGATACACCTTGTCCAGCGTGTCGCACAGGCTCTGCAACACCGGCTCCAAACGCACCTGATGGCGCACCAGGCCGCTTTTACGCAGGCTCGCGCGCTGCAACTGATAGCCGATCTGCTGGCTCATGCGCTCGATCTGCGATTGCAACACCCAGGCCTGACCGCGATCTTCCGGGCGCTGAGCCATGTCTTCGCTCACGCCCTGCAACACCGCCAGTGGAGTTTTCAGGCTGTGGGCCAGGTCGTCGAGGGAGTCGCGGTAGCGCGCCCGTTGCTCGCGCTCGCTGTGCAGCAAACGGTTAAGCGAACCCGTGAGGCGCAACAGTTCGCGCGGATGCTCCTCGGAAAGGCTTTCGCGGGTGCCGCCTTCAATCTGGTCAAGCTCCTGGCTCAGGCGCCGCAGGGCTTGCAGGCCCCAGGTCAGGCCCAGCCAGAGCAGGGTCAGCAAGACGAGCAAGGCTGCGCCGAAGCCCAAATAGAGGTTTTCCTGCAGGCCTTCGAGGGTCAGCTGGTATTCACGCACCGGTTGCAGGGCAACGATGCTGAACGCCGCGCTCTTGCCGCCGAGCAACTTGACCTCGACGTCATACACGAAGAATTCCTGGCCGCTGGCCTCGCGGATGCGCGCAAATTCGTTGCCGCGCCCGTCATAGCGCGGTTTGTAGTTGATGTTTTCTTCCTGGGTCGCCCGCGAACGCCACACCAGATGACCTTCGCGGTCGTAGATATAGCCGAGCAACCGGCTATCGGTGAGGTTGAAACGCTCATCCGGCAATTGCGCAGGCATCAGCAGGCGGTTGTTCTCAACCCGAGCGGCGGAAATCAGTGTGGTGACGTCCGATGCCAGGCGCTGCTCGATGGAGTCCTGCAGCGCCAGGCTGAACGCGCCTTGCATGGCGGGCAACAAGCCCAGCATAAACAGCACGGCCAGGGTGGTGGCCGCGAGCATCAAGCGCACACGTAACGAGCGAATCAACGGCAGCGCTCATTGAACAGGTAACCCAGGCCGCGCACGGTGTCGATCGGTTTGAACCCGGCCGGGCCTTCGAGCTTGCGACGCAGACGCCCGACCAGCACTTCGATGACATTCGGATCTCGCTCGTCGTCATCGGGGTAGAGCTGTTCCATCAAGCGATCCTTGGCGACCACTTGCTGATGGTGACGCATCAGGTATTCGAGAATCCGGTACTCGTAGGCGGTCAATGCCAGCGGTTGCTCGTCCAGGGACGCCTGCTTGCGATTGAGGTCCAGCAGCAGAGGCCCGGCGACGATGGTCGACTGGGTAAACCCGCTGGAACGACGCAGCAAGGCGTTCATGCGCGCTTCCAGCTCTTCGAACTGGAACGGCTTGACCACATAGTCATCGGCGCCGGCGGCCAGGCCTTCAACCTTGTCCTGCCAGTTGCCGCGCGCGGTGAGGATCAGGATCGGAAAGGTCTTGGCCTGAGTGCGCAGTTGGCGAATCAGGTCCAGACCGCCCATGCCGGGCAGGCCCAGGTCGATGATCGCCAGGTCATGGTTGAATTGGCCGGTCTGGTACAGGGCTTCTTCGGCATTGGCCACGGCTTCGACCACGTGCCCGCTGTCTGTCAGGCGGGTCAGCAGGTGATGACGCAACAGCGCCTCATCTTCAACCACCAGCAATTTCATAAGGCTCTCCAAGGCAATTCAACTGTCCGACTGGGGGATATCATAGCGGCCCTGCAGGTCTTGCGGGCGCAGTTTAATGCCATTGTAGTGGCCCGTCAGGTGTTCGTAGCCGCTACGGTAGGTCGGTTGCGGGGCAGTGAACCCCAACAACTGGCCCCACGGTGCGGCCCTGCCAGTGACGTCTTCGAAGCTGACACGCTGGATCAGGGTGCTGGATTTCTTGGTTTTCTCGCCGCCAAATCCCGCAAATGCGCCGTCGGACGCTTGAACGCCAGCCGTGGCGCCCAGCATGGTTAACGCCAACATCAGCTTTTTGATCGCAGTCATGGTGCTTGCCTCTACACGTTTTGGCTGTAGGGCCAGACTACGCAGGCGCCCCTGAACTCCCCCTGAACAGGCTCTGAACCGTGCCTGAACCGATGCGGGCTATCCACTGGCGCGCCAACTGACGCAAAATACCGCGCATGACGCCCCTACCCGCTTGCTGCACCCCACTCGATGCCCATTGGCCGCTGCCCGAACCCATGCCGGGCACGGTGTTTCTGAGTACGCGCTTTGACCCCACCTTGTTGAGCGCGGGTGATTTCCAGCGCAGCGCCGTGCCGCCACCGGCCAGCATCCAGCGTTCGGTGGCCAAGCGTCAGGCCGAGTTTTTGGCCGGTCGCCTGTGTGCGCGCGCGGCGCTGCAACAGCTTGATCATCTGGATTGCGTGCCGGCGATTGGCGAAGACCGTGCACCGGTGTGGCCTGGGCACATCAGTGGCTCCATCACCCATAGCACCGGGCACGCGGCGGCGATTGTCGGGCACAAGGCGCAATGGCGCGGGCTGGGGATGGACCTGGAGAACGTGCTGACACTGGAGCGGGCGGAGCGTTTGGCGGGCGAAATCTTGACGGCAGATGAACTGCAGCGCATGGCGTCAGTGCCGCGCGAGCAGATCGCTTTGTTGGTGACGCTGACGTTTTCGGTAAAGGAAAGTCTGTTCAAGGCGCTGTATCCGATTGTGCTCAAGCGCTTCTACTTTGAGCATGCCGAGGTGGTGGAATGGTCCGAGTCGGGGCGCGTGCGGCTGCGCTTGCTGACGGATTTGTCTGCCGAGTGGTGTTATGGCAGGGAACTGGAGGGGCAGTTTGCGGTGGATGGGGAGCAGTTGTTGAGCCTGGTGGCTGTCGGCGCTTGATCTACCGCCATCGCAGGCAAGCCAGCTCCCACAGTTTGAATGTGCACACCCGATCACATGTGGGAGCTGGCTTGCCTGCGATGGCGGTTTCAGGGTTTATCCTGATCCCTGGGCCAACTGAGGCTAAAGCATGCGCCGCCGAGGTTATTGCTCTTGCCGATCAATGCCCGCCCGCCGTGCCAGTAGATAATCCGCCGCACAATCGACAGCCCCAGCCCATGCCCGCCCGAGGCGCGTGTACGGCTGTCGTCCAGACGCAGAAACGGCGTAAAAATCCGCTCCCACGCGCTTTCCGGCACTCCCGGCCCGTCGTCTTCCACATCAATACGGCAACGCACCTGGCCCACCTGATAGCTGATCAACACCTGGCCGTGGGCATGGCGCATGGCATTGCTCACCAGATTTTGCAGGGCGCGGTGCAGGTAGCGCGGTTCAGCATCCACCCAGGCATCATCCCAGTGCACCGATGACAGGCAAATACCCCGCGTGACCGTCACCTGCGGGCGCAATGGCGACAATTCGCCGATCACCTGATCAAGCAGCGCGCTGAGGTCCACACGCTGGAAATTCAGCTCCGGCGCGCCCTGCTCAAGGCGCGCGTAGGTGAGCATTTCATCCACCAGCCCGTCGAGGTCCTGGATATCGCTGTCCATGCCTTCCAGGTATTTACGCCGAGCCTGGGGCGTGGCGGCGTCGCCGACCATCTCCAGGCCGAACCGCAGGCGCGCCACCGGGGTGCGCAGTTCGTGGGACACCGCGCGCACCAGTTCGCGCTGGATCGCCAACAACTGCTGCAAGTGCTCGGCCATACCGTTAAAGGCTGCCGCCAGACGCCCTATGGAGTCAGCGCCACGGGCCGGCACGCGCACTTCCAGGTTGCCTTGGGCGATGCGCGTGGCCGCCGCTTCCAGGCCTTTGAGGCGCCGCTCAAGTTGACGCACCAATAAATAGACGATCAAGCCGATCAGGGTCAGGCTGATCAACGCAATCAGAATCAGCCACTGCGGCGGGTATGGGTTCATTTGGTACAGCGGGCCGATTTCCAGGACCCACGGCGTGCCGACCATGCCGGCAAACACGCGGATCGAATCGCCGCCCTTGCCCAGGGCCATCACCGTATCGCCTTCCGATACGCGACGGCGCTGGTCTTCATCCATGTCCGCCTGATCCAGGGTCATCAGGTGCATATCAAACCCAAAACCCTTGGCTTCCTTTATGTCAGCCAGCCGCTGCGGCTGCTCGGCCACCGGGAAACGCACCAGTTCATCGGCCAGCAGGTAAATCGTCGCGCGGGCCAGTTGCTCGCTGATCTGCTGCACTTCACCGGTCAGTACCAACGGTTCCTTGTCGCTGACCAGGCGCAACACGCGGGCGGCGTGAGGCCCGGTCTGTTCCACCAGCACCTGGCCGCGTTGCAGGCGATTGCGTTGGCCGAGGTCCAGTTGGGCATCGGTCAGCGTGCGCAATTCCAGTGGAATGCCCAGCAAGCGCTCCCACACCGCCAGGGCGCGCTGGCGTTCGATGGCGCTCATCGGCTGCAGGTTGTCGCCCATCAGCGCGAAGGTGCCGTGGGCCAGGCGTTCACGGTATTGGCCGCTGCGCACTTCATTGAGCAGGTGCAGGGCCAGCACGCCCAGCAGCGCCACCAGTATCAGCGCCGCGCACATGCCGCCGTAGATGCGCAGGAATATAGAGTTCACAGCGGCATGTCGGCGCAGGCTTCGGGGACGAACAGGTAGCCTTTGCTGCGAATGGTCTTGATCAGGCGAGGATGGATCGGATCGTCGCCGATTTTCGGGCGAATGCGCGAGATGCGTACGTCGATCGAGCGGTCCTGGCCGTCGTACCCAAAACCGCGCAGGGCGATGAAGATTTCTTCGCGAGACAGAATGCGCCCGGCGTTGGCGACCAGCAGCCACAACAGGTCGAATTCGGCGCTGGTCAGTTCAATGCTGCCCTCGTGCAGCCAGGCTTCGCGCAAGGCGTTGTCCACCACCAATGGCCCGAATTGCAGGCGGCGCTGGTTCTCCACCGTCGCAGGTTCGGCCGGTTCGCTGCGCCGCAGCAGGGCCTGAATGCGCGCCAGCAGCAAGCGCGGGCGCACGGGTTTGCACACGTAGTCGTCGGCGCCCATGTCCAGGCCCAACACCTGGTCCATGTCGTCGGTTCGCGCGGTGAGCATGAGGATCACGCCGTCGTAGCGTTCGCGCACCTTGCGGCAGATGCTCAAGCCGTCTTCGCCGGGCAGCATGAGGTCGAGGATCACCAGGTCCGGCTGCTCGGCGATGATGCGCGCCGCCGCCAGGGCGCCGTCGCTTTCCACCGACACCCGCAGGCCGTTGCTTTCCAGGTAATCACGGGTCAACTCGGCCAATCGCTCGTCGTCCTCGACGATCAATATTTGCCAGGCTTCTTGCTCCACGGGTGGTCCTCGTTGTTATTAGAAAATCTTCAGGACTTCTATATTTCAACTGTGGGAGCGGGCTTGCCCGCGATGGCGGTGGGTCAGTTAACAGATGAACTGGCTGATCCACCGCCTTCGCGAGCAAGCCCGCTCCCACATTTTTGATCTTCAGCCGCCATACCCTGTTTGTCATGTTTTGAGGGCATATAAGAGGTCGATTGTAGCCATGCGCCAGCCCTCTGGCACAAGCCTGGAAATCGATTCGGTGATCGCGTTTTTTTGTGGTAGGGTTCGCGCCCTCAAAATTCCAACCAGCGGTTTTAAACTTGGAATATCTGGTGACAAACGGCGTAACCCAGCAGCACTGCGGCCTACACGGGCGTTCCACGTTTCATACACATTTTACCCACAGCGTTATCCACAGGTAGTGCGTTGCTAAGCCCCCCAAAACGCATTATCTTGTACCTCGGCGCTAAAAAAACCCTACATGTAGGGTTTTGAGCGAAAAGACCCAACACATTTCAGACAAGAAACTCAAGCCATTTCTTGCGCCTGTTCGGTCTAATCCCAGCATTTTTTGAAAGCCCAAACCGCTCAAGCGGATGGCAACCGTTTTCCAGCCCAAAGGCGCAAAACGGTACGGGTGTTGCAGTGCTTGTATCAGGTAACTGTCACCCATCAGGAATACGGCGAAGGGCATTTTTGCCCCCACACCGAAGACTTCGGCATGGAAGCGGCGCGATGAGCTCCCTTCCTCCTGTCCCGAAGTTGTTATGCCAGGCCCCAGGCCTGCTGTAAGTGCTTCAGGACGGAACGGTGGGCACCGTGATGGTGCCCAAATAAATATAGAATGTGGAGACAACCCCCCATGCAAACCGACACAACTCGCGAGAACCCGCAGGGCTCCGTGCCGCAGGCCGCTGATTCGAACCTGGATCTGTCCGCCACCGCACCTGGCCAATTGCGCGTGATCAAGCGTAACGGCACTGTCGTTCCTTACACCGACGACAAAATCACCGTCGCTATCACCAAAGCGTTTCTTGCAGTTGAAGGCGGCACCGCTGCTGCCTCGTCGCGCATCCACGACACCGTTGCCCGCCTGACCGAACAAGTCTCCGCGACTTTCAAGCGTCGCATGCCTTCGGGCGGCACCATCCACATCGAAGAAATCCAGGACCAGGTTGAACTGGCCCTGATGCGTGCCGGCGAGCAGAAAGTGGCCCGCGACTACGTGATCTACCGCGACTCGCGCGCCAAGGAACGTGCCGTGCGCGCCCCGGCCGACGAAGCCGCCGTTCAAGCTCACCCGTCGATCCGCATCACCCTGGCCGACGGTACGTTTGCACCGCTGGACCTGGGCCGCCTGAACACCATCATCACCGAGGCCTGCGAAGGCCTGGAAGAAGTCGATGGTGACCTGATCCAGCGCGAAACCCTGAAGAACCTGTACGACGGCGTGGCCCTGACCGACGTCAACACCGCCCTGGTGATGACCGCCCGTACTCTGGTTGAACGTGAGCCGAACTACTCGTTCGTGACCGCGCGCCTGCTGATGGACACCCTGCGTGCCGAAGGCCTGGGCTTCCTGGGCGTCGCCGACAGCGCGACCCACCACGAAATGGCTGACCTGTACGCCAAGGCCCTGCCGGCCTACATCGCCAAGGGTATCGAATTCGAATTGCTGAACCCGATCCTGGCCACCTTTGACCTGGAAAAACTCGGCAAGGCGATCAACCACGAGCGCGACCAGCAGTTCACTTACCTGGGCCTGCAAACCCTGTACGACCGTTACTTCATCCACAAGGACGGTATCCGCTTCGAACTGCCGCAAGTGTTCTTCATGCGCGTGGCCATGGGCCTGGCGATTGAAGAGAAGCACAAGGAAGACCGTGCGATCGAGTTCTACAACCTGTTGTCGTCCTTCGACTACATGTCGTCGACCCCGACCCTGTTCAACGCCGGCACCCTGCGTCCACAGCTGTCGAGCTGCTACCTGACTACCGTTCCGGATGACCTGTCGGGCATCTACCACGCGATTCACGACAACGCCATGTTGTCCAAATTTGCCGGCGGCCTGGGTAACGACTGGACCCCGGTGCGCGCACTGGGTTCGTACATCAAAGGCACCAACGGCAAGTCGCAAGGCGTTGTTCCGTTCCTGAAAGTGGTGAACGACACCGCTGTAGCCGTTAACCAGGGTGGCAAGCGCAAAGGCGCTGTGTGTGCCTACCTGGAAACCTGGCACATGGACATCGAAGAGTTCATCGAGCTGCGCAAGAACACCGGTGATGACCGTCGTCGTACCCACGACATGAACACCGCCAACTGGATCCCTGACCTGTTCATGAAGCGCGTCTTCGATGACGGCCAGTGGACCCTGTTCTCGCCTTCCGAAGTGCCGGACCTGCACGACCTGACCGGCAAGGCCTTCGAAGAGCGTTACGAGTACTACGAAGCGCTGTCTCAGTACCCGGGCAAGATCAAGCTGTTCAAGACCATCCAGGCCAAAGACCTGTGGCGCAAAATGCTCTCCATGCTGTTTGAAACCGGCCACCCATGGCTGACCTTCAAAGACCCGTGCAACCTGCGCAGCCCGCAGCAGCACGTGGGCGTGGTCCACAGCTCGAACCTGTGCACCGAGATCACCTTGAACACCAACAAGGACGAAATCGCCGTTTGCAACCTGGGCTCGATCAACCTGCCGAACCACATCGTCAACGGCAAGCTGGACACCGCCAAGCTGGAACGCACCGTGAACACCGCCGTGCGCATGCTCGATAACGTGATCGACATCAACTACTACTCGGTGCCACAGGCGCAGAACTCCAACTTCAAGCACCGCCCGGTTGGCCTGGGCATCATGGGCTTCCAGGACGCTTTGTACCTGCAGCACATTCCGTACGGTTCGGATGCTGCGGTCGAGTTCGCCGACAAGTCGATGGAAGCGGTCAGCTACTACGCTATCCAGGCTTCCTGCGACCTGGCCGACGAGCGCGGCGCCTACGAGACGTTCCAGGGTTCGCTGTGGTCCAAAGGCATCCTGCCGCTGGATTCGCAACAGATCCTGATCGAGCAACGTGGCCAGAAGTACATCGACGTTGACCTGAACGAATCCCTGGACTGGGCGCCGGTACGTGCCCGTGTGCAGAAAGGCATTCGTAACTCCAACATCATGGCCATCGCACCGACCGCCACCATCGCCAACATTACCGGCGTGTCGCAGTCGATCGAACCGACCTATCAGAACCTGTATGTGAAATCGAACCTGTCGGGCGAATTCACCGTAATCAACCCGTACCTGGTTCGCGACCTGAAAGCCCGCGGCCTGTGGGACTCGGTCATGATCAACGACCTGAAGTACTACGACGGTTCCGTGCAGCAGATCGAACGCATCCCGCAAGAACTCAAAGAGCTCTACGCAACGGCCTTCGAAGTGGATACCAAGTGGATCGTTGACGCCGCCAGCCGTCGTCAGAAGTGGATCGACCAGGCCCAGTCGCTGAACCTCTACATCGCCGGCGCTTCGGGCAAGAAGCTCGACGTGACCTACCGCATGGCGTGGTACCGTGGCCTGAAAACCACTTACTACCTCCGTGCCCTGGCTGCGACCAGCACCGAGAAATCGACCATCAACACCGGCAAGCTGAACGCTGTTTCCAGCGGCGGCAACCATGGTGATGATTCGGTTCTCGCAGCACCTGCCGGCCCGGCCCCAGTGCCAAAGGCTTGCGCGATTGACGAGCCGGATTGCGAAGCTTGCCAATAAGCTGAGCCGGTCCCGGGCTTGAACGCCCGTAATTAAAAACCCGATTAACCCTGGATGCAGTTGGGTTTATCGGGTTTTTTGTTTGGCGGCGCACTGTCACACAGGTTTGCCTGGAAGAACGCGAATGCGCACCCCAGGCCTACTCAGCGATCAAACCAGGGCAAATGCGTTAGCGTTACCCGGTGGTTGCCCCCCGCGTTTACCCCACACCTCCTCACGACCGTTAATCACTGCCAGGGAATGACCGACGAACTTTCCGTCCGGGGTTCTGATGCCGTGGGTGACAACACCGATCTGCCCCGCCGCCAACGCCGCTGCGCTGGAATGTCGAATGTGGTCGCGCAGGCCCAGGCGCATCAGGCCCTCTTGACCGTCCTCACCGTCATTGAGGCTGTGTAACGCCGCGGCAAAACTTCTGCCGGCATACCCGTCGTTGTTTTCCATTTGCGCACGCTTGGCACTTGCAGCAAACAGGAAGTTGGCATCGGTCATCATGGCCGCGTCATTCCCCTTGAAGCGAGCCTGCTCCGCCGCCTGCTTCAATTCGCCCTTGTTCAGGTGGAGTTGGAACCCGTCCCGCATCTGCACGGTATAACCATCGCCCGTGGCTCGTACGTCCCTGAAAATATCCGTAGGTTTTTGGCCAAATTTCATCATGGCCGCTTTTATCGCTGACACAGTGACGCAATTGCCGTCCGGGCCCTGCTGGAAGCCGCTCCAGATATTGCCGGCCTCGTTGCCGGTGCCCGGTTTCTTACCGGGCTCACTTTTGTCTGGCTTGTAATCAAAGTAGCCAGCCCCCTGGGTGAGCGCCTTATGACTCATGTCTTGCCTGCTCGGCTGGGGGCGGCGGTGTACATGATGACCAGGACGACCGCCACCCGGCGGGCCAGGCAGAGTCGGCGCCGGGTTATCGGCGTCCGGGAACAACGCCTTCATGAACTGACTGACAAACTTCTGAAACTGGATGTAGGCGTCCAGCGTTTCAATCAGCGTGTTCAGGACGTTCTTGAATGAGCCGTCACCGAGTTTCTGCCGGTGTTCATTCAGTTGGTTGCGCAAATTCTGAGCTGTTTGGGTCTTGGACGTTTGCGATGCCTCAAAGAGCTGATTAAGCAGTTGCTTGACCGCCGCAACATCAGCACCGGGCGCGGCAGGGGCCGGCTCCATTCGCCCAGCGTGCGGCGCAAAATGTGCGTGCCTGTTGCCCAGCCCTGAAACCCCTGAATTCGACATGTTCAGCCCTCCCCATTGATTGGTGAGCCACGGTGGCTCTGACACGTTCAGTGGTGAAGCGGCTGTAGGCAGTTCCATACCGCGCATGTCAGCTCGCGACAGTGCGCAACGCGGGTACTTTTCCCGCAGGCAAAAAAAACCCCTCATGCGAGGGGCTTCTTGTAGAGCAACGAACCATCACGTCATCTGAATGATGGTCTGCATGATGGTGCTCTGGGTGGAGATGGTCTTGGCGTTCGCCTGGTAGTTGCTCTGGGCCTTTATCAGGTCTACCAGCTCATTGGTCAGGTTGACGTTGGAGTTCTCCAGGGAGTTGGACACGATCGACCCCAGCGTACCGGCTTGCGGGGCGTCATAACCCGGCTGGCCCGACGCGAAGGTTTCCTTCCAGGCCGTGCCGCCCGCAGGCTGCAGGCCTTGCTCGTTGTTGAAGCTGGCCAGGGAGATCTGACCGATGGCCTTGCTCTGCTGGTTGCTGAAAGTAGCGAACAGCACGCCGTTGCCATCGATGTTCAGGCCGGTGATCTGGCCGGTGGCATAACCGTCGGTGACAGGCGGATTGCGGTAGGTGGCCGAGTTGTACTGGGTGATGTTAGCCATGTTGATCGCGATACCGGCCGGGTTGGCCGTCGCGCCGTTCGGCTTCCATACGCCATCGGTCACGGTGCCTGGGGTCCAGTCGGCAATGGTCAGCGTGGTGCTGGACGTGCCGCCGGTGATGATCCCAGTGAGTTTGCCGGCGCCGTCAAAGCTCAAGGTCGACGCCACTGGCGGCGTGGAGCCGGTGCCTGTAGAGGCTGTACCGTCAGGGTTACGGCCATCAATCTGGGTGTAGGATTTCCAGGTATTGGAATCGGTTTTTACCAGGTACTGCACCATCGGGTGGGCGTTACCCTGGCTGTCGTACAAGGTGGTGTTGTATTGGGTGGTGAAGGTGGTGGAGTCGGTTGGATTAAACGGCTTGGCTGTCTGATCGATTACCGGCGACGACGAGTTCAGGTTACTGGTGGAATCCACTTTGGTGGACGCCTTGGGCGGCAGGTTCGACAGGTTCAGTTGCAGGTCGGTCAACTGGCCCTTGACGATATTACCGTCAGCATCCGCGCCATAGCCTTGCAGGCGCGAGGTGCCCGTGTTGTTGGTGATGTAGCCGTCCTTGTCCGAACGGAACGCACCGCTGCGGGTGTACTCCAGCGAACCGTCACTGCCCTTCTGTACGAAGAAACCGCCGCCCTGGATCGCCAGGTCCAGGATACCGCCGGTGTTGTTGACGTCACCCTGGGTGAACTGCTGGGACACTGCCGCCAGGTTCACACCGCTGCCGACACTGTTCTGGCCGGTGCCGAGCCTGGACGCCGCGTAGATGTCCGAGAACTCCGCACGGGACGACTTGAAACCCGTGGTCGCAACGTTGGCAATGTTGTTGCCGGTCACGTCCAGTTGTTTGTTGGCCGCATAGAGGCCGCTAAGGCCGATGTTAAAAGACATGTTTCTCTCCTTCTGCCGTAGTTAGCCGGCTCTATGTACCGATAGTCTGAATTTGCGACTGCTTGATGCTGGTGCCGCCGGCCAGGTTGAGCAGCATTTCGCCGCCCGTCTGGCTCAGCGTGACACTGACGACTGTCGCCGGCAGAGACGTGGCGAGGGCCACTGAATCACCCGCATCATTCTTGGTGGTGGCCGTGAAGGTGTAGGTGCCGGCTGGGGCCACCTCACCACTGCTGTTCTTGCCGTCCCAGATAAAGCTGGCGTTACCGGCGCTCTGCTCGCCCATATCGACGGTGCGCACGGTATTGCCATCCTTGTCGGTGATCTTGACGGAGACGTTGCCCACCGCCGATGGCACTGTCACGGAGCCGGTCATGCTCTTGCTGGTGTCAACCACGGTCTTGTCGGTCTGTGTGATCACCGAGCGACCGACCAACGACGACGCTTGCAGGGCTTGCGAAGACGTCGCGTTGGTGGAGATGGCCTTGACGGTATCGTTGAGGTTATTGATGCCCTCAAGGCTACTGAACTGGGCCAACTGGGCCACGAATGCACCGTTGTCCTGAGGCGACAGCGGGTCCTGGTTTTTCAACTGGGTCACCAGCAGTTGCAAGAACGCATCCTTGCCCATCGCCTGGTTGCCGGTGGCGGCATCAGCAATGGTCGATACGTTGGCCGTACTGTCTTTGACCTTGGTGTTGAAAAGGTTCTGGACCGCGGTGTTGGTAGAAGTGGTATCAACAATGGCCATTATTTGGCGCCCCTTATCACTGACCCAGGGTCAGGACCTTCTGCATCATGGTTTTGGCGGTGTTCATCATTTCCGCGTTTGTCTGGAACGAGCGGCTGGCGGAGATCATGTCAGCCATTTCCTCAACCACGTTGACGTTGGGGTAATACACGTAGCCTTTTTCGTTCGCCGCCGGGTGGTTTGGCTCGTAGCGGGCTTCGAGGTTGCTCTGGTCTTCAACCACGCCGAGCACCTGCACGCCCTGGCCTGCGGCGTCCTGATTCTGGAACAGCGAATCGCTGCCGCCGCTCTGGCCGCCCTGGAACATGGTGGCAAACACCGGGTGCCGAGCGCGGTACGTCTGGTCAATGCTCGAAGACACGGTCTCGGCGTTGGCGATGTTACTGGCGACGGTGTTCAAGCGCGTGGTCTGCGCGCTCATGCCACTGCCGGCAATATTGAAAACACTGGCTAGGGACATGATTTACTCTCCGCGCAGGGCTGACATCAGCCCTTTGAATTTGCTGTTGAGCAGGGTAAAGCTGGCCTGGAAGTTCACCGAGTTCTCGGCGTAGGCCGATTGCTCCAGCTGGGCGTCGACGGTGTTCTGGTCGATCGATGGCTGCATCGGGGTGCGATACATCAGCGACTCGTCACCACTGCTCAGGCCCTGCGCTTCGATATGACGGTTGTTGGTCATGTTCAAGGCGAAGGTGCCGTTTTTGGTCTTGTCCTGCTGTGCGGCAAGCACGGCGGAGAAGTCCAGATCCCGAGCCTTGTAGTTCGGGGTGTCGGCGTTGGCAATGTTGTTGGCCAGTACTTCGGCACGCTGGGCGCGAAAGCCCAGTGCTTGTTCGTGGATACCGAGCGCTTTATCGAAGCTGATGCTCATGGCGGAAACCTTTAGGCTGACCTGCTTTTCGTAACAAGGTCATAGCAAGGCGCATGCCAGCTTTGCGAAGGCCCGTAACTCAAGGGGTTGCGGGGAGTTCGGCGGTGGCAATGCCAGAAAAGCGGCAATGCGCTTCCGCGTGGCGCCAGTAAAGCGGCAACGGTGATTGCCGCTTTACCGCAAAGGCCGGAGAAGGCTCAGGACGATGACCGCCCGTCCGCACTGTCAATTCTGACAGTTGCGACGAGTACGCAACTGGATGCCTATTGGGCAGACATCCCCATGCGCCAGGTAGAGGCTAATCATGATCACCGTCCAAGCTCTGAGATTTGCAAAACAAGACTCGGCAACGCCCACTCCTAACTTCAACACGAGCCAGGAGCCGGGCGACTTTGTGGAACTGACGTCGAATACTCCCCTCCTGAAGGAGGACTTTGTAGTGGCGGTCATGAGCAGCACCGTAACGGGCATCACGGGTGGCCAGTTCAACCAAAGCTTTGAAGTGGCCGCAGACAGCTCCTCACTCCAACTGTTTATCCCAAAAAAGTTTGTTCTGGCCAACTCGGGAAAGGCAGTGCAATTGCAACTGCGCATCACGCGCCAAAAGGTCAGCTCCTCGTCGCCGAATGCCACTGTCACGATTAATCAGGGCGTTGTTGTGGTGCCAACGCCTGGCACATTATGGGATTTCAGCGATGGCACCCTTCAAGACTGGGTAGCTCAGGGTAGGTACATCGGCGGGGCGGTGAAGATCAGCAACGGACGCGTGTTTGCTGAGTTGACCAACAGCCAGCCGGGCGGCTCCCATATCATTACCCGCTCGGTGCAAGTGGTCTCAGGGCGCACTTACGATTGCAGCTATACGGCGAGCACAGACCTGCCTGCCACCGACGGGTCACGCCTGCATATGACGATAAATGGCGCAAGTATCGGTCCCACTGCAGCGGTCACCCCAGGCCTCACCTTATTGGGCACAGGAAAGTTCGTCGCGGACCGGACAGGCGCCATGTATCTGGGTATCTTCAATGGGTCGGTGCCCACCGGGATTCCTCATCGCCTGTTCCTGGACAATATCCGAATGGCAGAACTGCCCTGAGCACGGCTGACGAGGCCACGCCGATTACTGACACGCATAAAAAACGGGAGCCCCTTGCGGGGCTCCCGTTTTCAGTTCAAGCGACTATCACTTGGCCTGGTAAATAATACCCGGGCTGCATTGCACCATCTGGTAGTGATCCGGCAGCCCATTCAATGCTTCGGAAGCACCGAGAAACAGGTAGCCGCCACGTTTGAGCGTGCCGTGAATACGCAGCAGGATGTCTTTCTTCACTTCGGCCGAGAAGTAAATCAGTACGTTGCGGCAAAACACCATGTCGAACTTGCCGAGGCTGGCGTAGCTGTCGAGCAGGTTGAACGAGCGAAATTCCACCCGGTTCTTGATCGGCGCTTTGATTGCCCAGCGCCCCGCCCCTTTGGGGTCGAAGAAGCGTTGCAGACGTTCAGGAGACAAACCGCGGCCCAGGGCCAGGCTGTCGTACTCGCCGGTTTTGCAATTGGTGAGCATGGTGCCAGACAAGTCAGTGGCGACAATTTGCGCACCCGCCTTCAACTGGCCCATATTGGTCCGCTCGAACTCGTCGATGGACATCGAGATCGAATACGGCTCCTGCCCCGACGAACAGGCCGCCGACCAGATACGCAGGCGCTGGCCCGGCGCGGCCTTGATCGCCTCGGGCAGCACTTTGTTCTTGAGCACTTCGAACGGGTAGGTGTCGCGAAACCACAAGGTTTCGTTGGTGGTCATGGCATCGACCACCATTTCCTTTAGCCCGCTGCGCGGCTGGCCCTGGATACGCTGCACCAACTCGCCCAGAGACTTGATACCCTGCTGTTCCATCATTTTGTTGAGACGGCTGGATACCAGGTACTGCTTGTTTTCCCCAAGCAATATGCCACAGGCTTTTTCCAGGAAGACCCGGAACTGTTCGAAATCCAAATTACCCGTAGACAAAGATACCGCCTCTTAAATCGTGTGACCGCCAGGGGAAACGCCCCTAGCCGTGATCTGCTGCCTTGATCCGGTCGACTACCCGGGATGCCAGGTCATCAGGACGGAATTTGGCCAGGAAGTCGTCAGCGCCGACCTTCTTGACCATTGCCTGATTGAATACACCCGACAACGAAGTATGCAGGATGATATGCAATTTTTGCATGCGTGGATCGTTGCGTATCTCGGCCGTCAGAGTGTAGCCGTCCATTTCCGGCATCTCGATGTCGGAAATCATCATCAGAAATTCTTCTTCCGGCTTTTTGCCCTCGTCCACCAGCTTGCGCAGGTAATCCAGGGCTTGGCGACCGTCATTGAGGGCCACCACGTCTACGCCGACGGTTTGCAGACAACGGGTCACCTGCTTGCGCGCCACCGAGGAATCGTCCACGGTCAATACACGCAGGGAGATCGCCTTGTGCGCCGTGTCGGCATCGACCACGCCCACCGAGATGGTTTCCGAAGTAGGCGCCACTTCAGCGAGGATTTTCTCCACGTCGATGATTTCGACCAACTGGTTATCGACCCGCGTCACCGCCGTGAGGTAGTGGTCGCGCCCGGTGCCCTTGGGCGGCGGATGGATCTCTTCCCAATTCATGTTGACGATGCGTTCTACCGAGCGCACCAGAAAACCCTGAGTCTTGGTGTTGTACTCGGTGATGATCACAAACGGGTTCTGGCGGTCCTGCAGACCTGCGGCACCGGTGGCCAGGGCCAAGTCAAGAATCGGGATAGTCGCGCCGCGAATATTCGCCACGCCGCACACCACGGGGCTGGATTTGGGCATGATAGTCAGCTTGGGACACTGCAACACTTCCCGCACCTTGAACACATTGATGCCATACAGCTGTTTGCCGTCCAAACGAAACAGCAGCAACTCCAGGCGGTTCTGCCCTACCAGCTGTGTGCGCTGGTTTACTGAATCCATTACACCTGCCATGCCCAGACTCCTACGCTAAAACCTTTGGGGGTACGACGCATACCCAACACTAAACGGCACGAGCTTTGCTATTTATTGGCTATGGATATTAAAACGACAGTTTCCCGACGCCTTCATTTCCCGAGATACCGCAGATTACTCTGCGTCTCGATGGCATTGCTTGCCTTGGGCCTGGGCGCCACGGCCCGAGCAAACAACGTCACCTTGCCTGATCTCCTTATCGGCGTCACTCAAGGCTTTCTTGAGTTCACTGTAGAAGATTATCTGGCAACCACACAGACGCCTGGACGATATGAAATCCAGGTCAACCAATTAGACCCGCGCTTGCGCATGCCCATGTGCGACAAGGAATTGACAGCGTCGCTGGAAAGCCCCGCCCAGCCCATCGGCCGCGTTACCGTAAAAGTACGCTGCGAAGGCGCCTCGCCATGGACCGTCTTCGTGCCGGCGCAGGTCAAGCTGTTCCGCGATGTGGTTGTGGTGACACGGCCCTTGAAACGTACCGGCATCATTGGTTTCGAGGATGTGGCCCTGCGTGAACGCGACATCAGCCTGATCAATCAGGGTTATCTCACCTCACTGGACCAGGCGATCGGGCAGAAACTTACCCGACCAATGGTCACCGACCAAGTCATTACCCTGGTTCATCTTGAACAGGCCGAGGTGATACGCAAGGGCGATCAGGTGGTGATTTCCGCCAGCAGCGGCGGGTTGAGCGTAAAGATGCCGGGTGAAGCACTGTCCAACGGCGGCATGAGCGAACAGATCAGGGTGAAAAATCTCAACTCCAACCGTGTGATCAAGGCGCAAGTAACTGCACCGGGCCAGGTTGAGGTCGCTTTATAGTTTACTGGCAGAGGACGCCGGCTTTTTCTACACTGTGCGCCAGACATCCGCACGTGCAGATTTATTGTAATTCGAGCCTAAAGTTTGTCCGGGTATGGCCGAAAACATGGCAAGCGTCCATATACCCAGAGGTTTTTTATCATGGTCATCGATTTCAGTCGTTTGAATAACTCCCCGGCTTTGCCCGGCAACACCCGCACCAGCGGGGCCAAGGACGGCGTAGACGCCAAGTCCCAGCCAGCTGCTGCAGCCAAGCCAGAACAGGCCAGCGCCAGTCAGAGTGGGGAATCCGTACACCTGAGCAATGAGGCTCAACAGTTGCAGAAGGTCACTGACTCGCTGCGCGACCAACCGGTTGTCAACAAAGCCCGTGTGGCCGAGTTGAAACAGGCCGTCGCCGATGGCAGCTATAAAGTCGACAGCAACCGTGTAGCTAGCAAGCTGCTTAACTTCGAAGCCGAGCGCTAGGCAAAGGCCTGCGCAGGGCTTTTGGACGCTTAAAACCCAAGGCCAGCCATGCACCACGACGAACATTTGCTCCAACTGATCATTGATGATCTGGCGCCGACGCAACAGTTGCTCGAGCTGCTCAAAGAAGAATCCCTGGCCCTCTATGGTCGGGACATGCGCTTGCTGGAAGAAATCCTGGCGCGCAAACAGTCGCTGATTGTGTTGCTGGAGCAGCACGGCAAAAAGCGCAGTGAGATTCTCATCAGCCTCGGCCTGCCGGCCGATCACGGCGGCCTCGCTCAACTGGCCAGCCACTCCTCGGTCGGCGATCAACTGCTGACACAAAGCACCGCACTCAACTCTTTGCTCGCACAGTGCCAGGAAGCCAACCTGCTTAACGGCCAGTCGATCCAGCTGCAGCAAGCCACGACCGCCAACCAGTTACGTATACTCCACGGCGGAGAGCCTCCGGCCCTTTACAACGCCCAAGGCTCCACGTCGCGCCTGGTCAAGCCAAGTACCCGCAGCCAAGCCTGACGCCGGTTTACCGCGCACCTATCCAAGGCGCGCTACATACTGGCAAAATGCCGGTTCTTGCGTGTAGTCGTATTTTGTCTGGAGATGGAAGAACCGTGTTCAACGCCCTTAATGCGGAAGATGCCCCGCAGCCACCCAAAGTACTCTCCACTCCCCTGGAAATCGCCGGCACATTGCGGATGCTGCAAGAAAGCCATGATCCCTTGATCATCACTTTCCACGAACGCAGCCAGCGCTTTCAAAGCTACTTGGTGGACGTTGACCGCGACAGCAAGACGCTGGCACTGGACGAAATGGTCCCGCGTGATGGTGAACGCCACCTTGAGAGTGGCGAACCGTTCCGTATCGAAGGGTTCCATGATGGCGTGCGAATCGCCTGGGAAAGCAACGGCACCCTGACCATCAGCGAAAAGGACGGCCACCGCATCTACACCGGCAGCATGCCCGGCGAGGTGGTCTACCATCAGCGTCGCAATGCCTTTCGCGCAGCGCTGAAGCTGGCGCAACTGGTCGGCATCGAGCTGGGCGGCGAGAAGCTTAAGGCACCGGTCAGCGGCAAGCTGCTGGATATTTCCGCCACCGGCTGCAAATTGCGTTTTGAAGGCGACATCTCCGAGCGCCTGCAACTGGGCCAGGTCTACGACCGTTTCATCGCGGCCCTGCCCTTCGGCAGCATGACCACCTCCGTCGAACTGCGTTACCTGCACTTCGAAGACAAGATCAACACGACGTTTGCCGGTGTGCGCTTCCACAACATGAGCGGCCTGGTGCAGCGCCAAGTGGAACGTTTTGTGTACCAGCTGCAACGTGAAGCGCGGCGCTTCGACAAGGACGACGATTTTTAAGCCTGAAAGCTCGCGTCAAAAAAAACGGGCAGACCCTGATGGGGTCTGCCCGTTTTTGCATTCAGGGGCGCGCCCTGCTCAAGTCGTGAGGATGTTCGTCTGGCCCCAAAGGCTCAGGCGGCCCTTCGAAAGGTGGCTCATCGTCTGCCGGTGACGGCGGATCGGTTTCAGGCACCGGGTCCGGGACAGGATCCTGCATTTGTTCCTGCACGACCGCCTCGTCGACGCGCGGGTCGAGGCAAGCCACCAATGGCGAGCTGGACATGCTGTCGGGCATCGCCACGTGGTGCAACGGCGCGTCGTCCACCTGATGCAGGTTGGTCACCGCCTTCGGCCGAATGCGCCACACGAGAATGGCCGCACACAGGCTGAAAAACGCATAGAGCATATGGCTGCCGAACAGCTTCATCGCCACACCCGCCAACAGCGGGCCGATGCTCGCACCCACGCCGTACGTCACCAGCAGCATGGCCGTCAGCGACACTCGGCGATCACCTTCCACATGGTCGTTGGAAAATGCGACCGCCAATGGGTACAGGCAGAACTGCACCAGCGAACACAGGAAGCCAGCCACGAACAGCACTTCCAACGGCACGTGCGTCATGATCGCCAGGGGCAATGCGGCCACTGCCAGGCACAAGGCAAAACAGCGAATCAACAGGGCACGGTCGTAACGGTCCGACAGCCAGCCCAAAGGCCACTGCACCAGCAAACCGGCAAAAATACAGCAGCCCATGAACAGGCCGACCTGCTCAGTGGTCAGCCCTTGTTGGGATGCATACAACGGCGCCAAGCCGTAGAACGAACCAACGATCACACCCGCGCCCAACACCGTGCTCAACGACTGCGGCACGCGCTTTATAAAGAAGCGCGGCTCCATCGGCGCCGGGTGCAAAGGTGCCGGGTGAATACGTCGGGTCATCGCCACCGGCACCAGGCACAGGGCAAAGCACAATGCGACCAGCATAAGCAGTTCAAGGCCCAGCTCTGGGTGCATAACCAGGATCAGTTGACCCAGCACCAGCCCCAGGTAAGACGCAATCATGTAGCCGCTGAACACCACACCACGCTGCTTGGCTTCCGCCTGCTCATTGAGCCAGCTTTCGATGACCATGTACTGGCACATCATCCCCAGGCCGACGATTATCCGCAGCACGATCCAGGCTGGCAGCCAGTTGATCAGCCCATGGCCCAACACCGCCGCACCGACGATCCCGGCGCAGGTGGCGTAAGCCCGGATATGCCCCACCCGGGCAATCAGGCGATGCCCGATCTTGCCGCCCAGCACCAGGCCAAAGTAGTTGGCCGCCATCAGCGCACCCACCCACAGGCTGTCGACATGGTCGGCCGCCAGGCGCAAAGCCAGGTAGGTACTGAGCAGGCCAGAGCCGATCAGCATCATCAAGGAGGCGAAATAAAGGGCTCGAAAAGGTTTCCAGATTTGGCGCATCGGCGTTCCGAGCGGCTCCTTGCAGTGAGAGACAGGGCTATCAAATGATAGCCCCGGGTTGCCGGTTCCGGACAGGCGGTACGCACTGTTTCCGGGGGAATATTTTGCTTACGTGCTCAGACGCTGTCTGGCCACCTGCGAGGTACACCGATTGCGATAAAAACCCGCCGCCCCTGCTGAGAACCTCGATCATCGGCAAGGTTCGACCGGTGTTTAAAAGACAGCCACAAAAAAGCCCCGCCGGAACATCCTGAGCGGGGCTTTGAATCTGGTGTCCCAGGGCCGGTTCGAACGGCCAACCTTCCCCTTAGGAGGGGGATGCTCTATCCAATTGAGCTACTGGGACAAATGACAGCCATGGCGCCAAGGGCGCGGCGACAGACGGCGTGCATGTTAACGGCCAGGGTCGGTTTTGTCATGTCGTCCGTTGGCTTTTTGAGTGTAGGCCGATCCTTGTTTGAGCAACCCCTGCCGCATCCCGCAAATACGGGGGTTGGAGGCCATCGTGCAAATTGCACTCCCCCAAAATGCCAGCATTGCAAATTGCAACCTTTCAGGGCTTTGAAGTAGACTTAAGGCATTGATTTTATTGAACAAATAGATTGGCACGAGACCTGCAATACTTCTCCTACAAACCAGACAAGCCACGGCGTTAAGCGGAGAACATAACCATGAACAGTGCCCTTTTGTTAGCGCTTAACGCTATTGCCCTGGCTGCACTCGTCACGTTTCATTTTCAATCGACCGGCAGCGATGACCCTGCACAGATCAGCCAGGCGGTACCGCACCATTTGCAACAACGTCCGCAATTGGCGGTAATGACGCCAAATGCGCAATCGCCGGTACGCCTGACTCAAGGTGCGCAAACTGCGCCTGCTTCCGAACACTGGGTGTTCTAAGGAATTGCTCATGTCCAAATCCGCTTGTTTCTTTTTATGCCTGACAATCGCTTCCGGCGTCGCAGGGATGAACACCAGTGCGCAAGCCGGGCAAACCACGGCGTTTGTGGTTTCAGGGATCTCTGCAAGCCTTCTGCTGCTCACCCTCATCATGGGTCGCCGCATTAAATTCGACCCGGTTCTACGCTGAACCCCCTCCTCCCGCCCTACCTTATGTCGCCTCGCACTCGTAAATCGGCAAATTGCCACTAGTCTAAAGATCAGGGGCAAAATGCCACATTGCGCTACGATGTGCGGCCTTTAACCCCGATGTGGCCTGGATTTGCCCGAAAATCACGTTCGGGTGACTGCCCGTAAAATATTTTCAAACCAGTCCGCAAAAATGCAAATGAGTGCTGGCATAAAGCCTTTAGGCAGTTCAATATTTGTCACAGAATTGACGCCAAGTAACTGTCAAATCTGAGGCATGATGCGTCCTCTTTGCAATTAGGGTTGAACTTTGGTCGTGAGCCTTGTCTTAACACTCATCCTTGCGGCCAATTCCAAAAACCGCTCCCCTGAACTAACCGGTTAAATATATGCGCCCATTGAAACAGGCAATTTATTCCAGCCGTACGGCTGACAAGTTCGTCGTACGTCTGCCAGACGGAATGCGGGAACGCATTGCCGAGGTGGCTCGCAATCATCACCGCAGCATGAACTCCGAAATCATCGCGCGCCTGGAGCAGAGCCTCATTCAGGAAGGTGCGTTGGGCGAAGAGTTAAGCATGCGCCTGGACAGCCCTGAGCTGTCGCTGCACGAACGCGAACTGCTGCAGCGTTTTCGTCAGCTCTCCCACCGTCAGCAAAATGCCCTCGTCTCGCTTATCGCGCACGACGTCGAGGCGGCCGCAGAAGCCAATTGATCTGCAACTGAAAGCCGAAGCCAGCCATGTGCTGGCTTTTTTTTGCGCGGAATTCAAGCGTTGCCCAGGACGGGCGGGTGTGGGAGCGGGCTTGCCCGCTCCCACCAGGTCAGAGCAGGAAGATGGTTGCCAGACCCAGGAAGATGAAGAAGCCGCCGCTGTCAGTCATGGCGGTAATCATCACACTGGCGCCCATGGCCGGGTCGCGACCAAGGCGCGCCAGGGTCATGGGGATCAACACCCCCATCAGCGCCGCAAGCAACAGGTTAAGAGTCATGGCGGCTGTCATCACCACCCCCAGCGACCAACTGCCATAGAGCAAATAGGCGACCACACCGATTACCCCGCCCCAGACCACGCCATTGATCAGCGCGACCGCCAGCTCCTTGCGCATGAGTCGCGAGGAATTAGCGGTACTGACCTGATCGAGTGCCATGGCACGCACAATCATGGTGATCGTCTGGTTACCGGAGTTGCCACCGATACCGGCCACAATCGGCATCAATGCCGCGAGCGCCACCAATTTCTCGATCGAGCCCTCGAATAGCCCGATGACCCGCGACGCGATGAATGCGGTAATCAGGTTGACGGCCAGCCAGGCCCAACGGTTACGCAATGAGCGCCATACCGACGCAAAAATATCTTCCTCTTCACGCAGACCGGCCATGTTGAGGACTTCGGTTTCACTCTCTTCACGAATCAGGTCGACCATTTCATCGATGGTCAAACGGCCAATAAGCTTGCCGTTCTTGTCGACCACCGGCGCCGAGATCAAGTCATAACGCTCGAACGCCTGAGCGGCGTCGTAGGCATCCTCGTCCGGATGAAAGCTCACCGTGTCGCTGGCCATCAGGTCCGCAACGCGCTTGTCCGGGTCGTTGACCAGCAGACGCTTGATCGGCAACACGCCCTTGAGAATGCCTTCGTAGTCGACAACAAACAGCTTGTCGGTGTGCCCAGGCAGCTCTTTGAGGCGACGCAGGTAACGCAATACCACTTCCAGGCTGACGTCTTCGCGGATGGTGACCATCTCGAAGTCCATCAGTGCGCCGACCTGATCCTCGTCATAGGACAGCGCGGAGCGCACACGCTCACGCTGCTGGCTATCGAGGGCCTCCATCAGCTCATGGACAACATCACGGGGCAGCTCAGGGGCCAGGTCAGCCAGTTCGTCGGCGTCCATCTCCCTGGCAGCAGCCAAGAGCTCGTGATCGTCCATGTCGGCGATCAGGGTTTCTCGGACCGAGTCGGATACTTCGAGGAGAATGTCGCCGTCGCGGTCAGCCTTGACCAACTGCCAAAGGGTCAGTCGATCATCCAGTGGCAAGGCTTCAAGAATGTAAGCGACGTCGGCGGAGTGCAGGTCATCAAGCTTGCGCTGCAACTCGACGAGGTTTTGCCGGTGAACCAGGTTTTCGACGCGGTCGTGATTCGGACCTTCCTGGCGATGCGTGAGGTCTTCGACCACGCGCTGGCGCTGCAGCAGCTCGATGACTTGAGCCAGACGATCCTGCAGGCTTTCTTGTGTTTTCTTTACTTCTACTTCGGTCATAGGCGAACTCCACTCCCAGCAGCGGGTACGCCGGAAGGATCAATCAGTCAATTCATGATTGGAAAAACGGGGTACTAAGTAACTACTGGGCAAGTCCATGGAGGTATTCCACAAGCCCCGGCGGGGCTGACGGGCGCAATGATACACGCTGCGTGCGCTTTTAACGCTAAAAAACTGGAAAGAACAAGCGCTTGCGAGCCAAAGCTGAGCAGCGGCTGCATCTATGAACTGCGACGACGCAGCGGATGAGGAAAACACATCGAGGCCAGGAAAAAGCCGAAATCCTACACAAACCCCAGACGGCAAAAAGCCCGCACTAGGCGGGCTTTTTGTTTGTATGGTGCACTCGACAGGATTCGAACCTGTGACCGCTCGGTTCGTAGCCGAGTACTCTATCCAGCTGAGCTACGAGTGCAGAGTGTGTTTTTAGACCAGATCACAACTGGTTGAAGCCGAATCACCTGCATTACTGCAACTGACTCTTAAATGGTGCACTCGACAGGATTCGAACCTGTGACCGCTCGGTTCGTAGCCGAGTACTCTATCCAGCTGAGCTACGAGTGCATTTGTTGCCGCGCATTATAGGCCGTTCAATCTCTATGTAAAGCTATTTTTTCGTTAATTTTCAACAACTTAGCGAAAAAACCAGATTGCAACGTACTAAGCAAATAATGGCGGAGAACGGGGGATTCGAACCCCCGACACCCTTTTGAGGTGTACTCCCTTAGCAGGGGAGCGCCTTCGGCCACTCGGCCAGCTCTCCGCAACACGGGGCGTATATTAACCACGTTCATCCCCGTTTGCAAACATAAAAAACGATAAAAATTAAAGGCTTGGTTCTTCGTCCTTCTCTTTCTTGATCCGCAGGTAAATTTCCTCGCGGTGGACCGCTACCTCTTTCGGAGCGTTAACCCCGATACGCACTTGATTGCCTTTGACGCCGAGCACGGTCACGGTGATTTCGCCATCACCGATAATCAGGCTTTCTGCGCAACGACGAGTCAGAATCAGCATACCTTTCACCTCACGCAATACAGTTCAGGAACCACAGTCTGCAAAAAAAGGCCTTCGACCTACGACCAAAAGCCATAGTCCTACTGCCTAAGTATTGTCGAGCCCACGCAAAACAACATGCGCCCCACAAAAAAATGAAAGGCGCGGTAAACCGCGCCTTCCTGGCATTGCATCACTCGCCCTGTCGGGCCGGTGCGTCCAGCTCAAAAGCGGTGTGCAGCGCACGCACAGCCAGCTCCAGGTACTTCTCTCCGATCACCACCGAGACTTTGATTTCCGAGGTGGAGATCATCTGGATGTTGATGCTTTCCTTGGCCAGAGCTTCAAACATGCGACTGGCAACGCCGGCATGGGAACGCATGCCCACACCCACGATCGACACCTTGGCAATCTTGGTATCGCCGACCACTTCACGGGCGCCAATCTCGCTCGCAGTGTTCTGCAGAATTTTCTCAGCCGCATCGTACTCGTTGCGGTGCACGGTGAAGGTGAAATCGGTGGTGTTATCGTGCGAAACGTTCTGCACGATCATGTCGACTTCAATATTGGCGCTACTGATAGGACCAAGGATCTTGAACGCCACGCCCGGAGTATCCGGCACGCCACGGATCGTCAGCTTGGCTTCATCGCGGTTGAAAGCGATGCCGGAAATGATCGGCTGTTCCATGGATTCCTCTTCATCAATAGTAATAAGGGTGCCCGGACCCTCTTTGAAGCTGTGCAATACGCGCAGCGGAACGTTGTACTTGCCGGCAAACTCCACCGCGCGAATCTGCAACACCTTGGAACCGAGGCTGGCCATTTCCAGCATCTCTTCGAAGGTGATCTTTTCCAGGCGCTGAGCCACGGAAACAACGCGCGGGTCAGTGGTGTAAACGCCATCCACATCGGTGTAGATCTGGCATTCATCGGCCTTCAGAGCCGCAGCCAGTGCCACGCCGGTCGTGTCCGAACCGCCGCGCCCCAGTGTGGTGATGTTGCCGTGTTCGTCCACACCCTGGAACCCTGCTACAACTACCACGCGCCCGGCTTTGAGATCAGTACGAATTTTCTGATCATCAATTTGCAGGATGCGCGCCTTGGTGTGCGCGCTGTCGGTGAGGATGCGCACCTGACTGCCAGTGTAGGACACCGCTGGCACACCACGTTTGTTCAGCGCCATGGCCAGCAAGGCGATCGTCACCTGCTCGCCCGTGGAGATGATCACATCCAGCTCACGCGGCAGCGGTTGTTGATCGCCGCTGATTGCCTTGGCCAGATCGATCAGGCGATTGGTCTCGCCGCTCATGGCCGACAGCACCACCACCAGGTCGTCGCCGGCATCGCGGAATTTCTTAACCTTGTCAGCGACCTGCTCGATTCTTTCAACAGAGCCGACCGAGGTGCCTCCAAATTTCTGTACGATCAAAGCCATTTCTAAGCCGCCTCAGCCCGTAAAGGGGCGCCCAATAAACGAATTCAAGCAACCGAGCGAGCCCATGACTAGACCATGGGCTCATTAACAGCGCCTTAAATGCCTGCCTCGACAAACGGCACGGTCAGGGCCAGTGCCGCGTCCAGAGCGCCAGCGTCTATACCACCGCCTTGCGCCATGTCCGGACGACCACCGCCCTTCCCGCCCACTGCCGCGGCGGCTTGCTTCATCAAATCACCGGCCTTGAGTTGGCCAGTCAGGTCCTTGGTTACACCGGCAACCAGAACGACCTTTTCCTCATGGACACCGCCGAGCAGGATCACTGCGCGGCCGAGTTTGTTCTTCAACTGATCGACCAAGGCCAACAACGCCTTGCCGTCCTGACCGTCCAGGCGCACCGCCAGGACTTTCACACCCTTGACGTCCAGCGCGCCGGCCGACAGATCGTCGCCCGCCGCACTGGCTGCCTTGGCCTGCAACTGCTCCAGCTGTTTCTCCAGCGCGCGGTTGCGCTCCAGAACGGCGGACAGCTTGTCGATCAGGTTGTCACGGCTGCCCTTGACCAGGCCCGCCGCTTCCTTGAGTTGTTCTTCAGCCGCATTAAGGTAGGCCAGGGCCGCAGCGCCGGTCACCGCTTCAATACGACGTACACCGGAAGCCACACCGCCTTCGCTGATGATTTTCAGCAGGCCGATGTCGCCGGTGCGGTTGGCGTGGATACCGCCACACAGCTCCACCGAGAAGCTGCCGCCCATGCTCAGCACGCGAACCTGGTCGCCGTACTTCTCGCCAAACAGCGCCATAGCGCCTTTATTCCTGGCGGTCTCGATGTCGGTTTCTTCAGTCTCCACCGGGGTGTTCTTGCGAATCTCGGCGTTGACGATGTCTTCCAGGGCCTTCAATTGCTCAGGCTTGATCGCTTCAAAGTGGCTGAAGTCGAAGCGCAGGCGCTGACTGTTAACCAACGAACCTTTCTGCTGCACATGTTCACCCAATACTTGACGCAACGCGGCGTGCAGCAGGTGAGTGGCCGAGTGGTTCAAAGCAGTTGCATGCCGTACGTCGGCATCCACTTGAGTGTCTACCGGTGCGCCGACCGTCAGGTTGCCCAGCACCAGCACGCCGTGGTGCAGGAACGCGCCGCCGGTCTTGGTGGTGTCACGCACCTCAAAACGCCCGGAGGTCGAGCTGAGGAAACCACAGTCGCCAATCTGGCCACCGGACTCGGCGTAGAACGGCGTCTGGTCCAGGACCACAACGGCCTCGTCGCCTTCGCTCAACACATCGACGGATTTGCCGTCTTTGTAAATGGCCACGATTTTGGCCGAGCCAACGGTCGCCTTGTAGCCGATGAACTCGGTCGGCACATCAACCTTGACCAGAGTGTTGTAGTCCAGGCCAAACGAGCTGGCGGAACGGGCACGCACGCGCTGGGCTTCCATCTCACGCTCAAAACCGGCTTCATCGACGGTCAGCTCGCGCTCACGGGCGATGTCGGCAGTCAGGTCCATCGGGAAACCGTAGGTGTCGTACAGCTTGAACACCACGTCGCCCGGCACCACGCTGCCTTTGAGCTCAGCCAGGTCCTGTTCGAGGATCTTCAGGCCGTGTTCCAGGGTCTTGGAGAACTGCTCTTCTTCAGCCTTGAGCACGCGCTCGATGTTGGCTTGCTGCTGCTTGAGCTCCGGGAAGGCTTCGCCCATCTCGGCCACCAGTGCGGCAACGATTTTGTAGAAGAAGCTGCCGGTGGCGCCCAGCTTGTTACCGTGACGGCAGGCGCGACGGATGATACGGCGCAGCACATAGCCACGGCCTTCGTTCGACGGCAGCACGCCGTCGGCGATCAGGAAGCCGCAGGAACGAATGTGGTCCGACACCACCTTGAGCGAAGACTGGCCTTCGTTGGCGCAGCCAATCGCCGCAGCCGAGGCGCTCAGCAAGTTGGTGAACAGGTCGATTTCGTAGTTGGAGTGAACGTGCTGCATCACCGCACTGATCCGCTCCAGGCCCATGCCGGTGTCCACCGACGGCGCCGGCAGCGGATGCAACACGCCATCGGCGGTGCGGTTGAACTGCATGAACACGTTGTTCCAGATCTCGATGTAACGGTCGCCGTCTTCTTCCGGCGAGCCCGGCGGGCCGCCCCAGATGTCGGCGCCGTGATCGTAGAAAATCTCGGTGCATGGGCCACACGGGCCGGTATCGCCCATGGTCCAGAAGTTATCGGAGGCGTAAGGCGCGCCCTTGTTGTCGCCGATGCGGATCATGCGCTCGGCCGGCACACCGATTTGCTGGGTCCAGATGTCATACGCTTCGTCGTCGGTGGCGTAGACGGTGACCCAGAGTTTTTCCTTCGGCAGCTTCAACACGCCGGTCAGGAAGGTCCAGGCAAAGGTAATCGCATCTTTCTTGAAATAGTCGCCGAAGCTGAAGTTACCGAGCATTTCGAAGAACGTGTGGTGGCGCGCGGTGTAACCCACGTTTTCCAGGTCACTGTTCTTGCCGCCGGCGCGTACGCACTTCTGGCTGCTGGTGGCGCGGGTGTAGGCGCGCTTTTCCTGGCCCAGGAAGCAGTCCTTGAACTGGTTCATCCCCGCGTTGGTGAACAGCAGGGTTGGGTCATTGCCTGGGATCAAGGAGCTGGAGGCTACACGGGTGTGGCCTTGTTCTTCGAAGAAGCGAAGGAAGGCTTCACGGATTTCTGCGCTTTTCATTAGGTTCTTCCACGGAGGCTGCGGCCAAAGGCCAGTGCGCAACATCATCAGACGGAGCGACGGCAAAGGGCCGCATTATATCGGCCCTTTGCCGGTGGTACAGCGTGTTTATGCGATAGAAACAGTCAATTAGACGGTCTGCAGGGTCATTTTCGGGAAAACTCGACAAATGTCTCCAGCACGCGCTCCATCTGCGCCCGGCTCACGTCCAAATGCGTGACCATGCGCAGGCGCGGCGCAGCGCTCAACGTGATCCCGCGTTCAGCGGCAAACGCCTTCAAGGCCTGCGCGCGGTCCCCTACGTGCACGTAGACCATATTGGTCTGCACCGGCTCGACCTCGTAACCGGCCTTACGCAGTTCATCCCCCAGCCATTGCGCGTTGGCATGGTCATCGGCCAGGCGCTGCACTTGGTGATCCAGCGCGTACAACCCCGCCGCAGCCAGGGAGCCGGCCTGGCGCATGCCGCCGCCGACCATCTTGCGCAGGCGCCGCGCCTTGGCGATCAGCGCCGTAGACCCGCACAACACCGAGCCAATCGGCGCGCCGAGGCCTTTGGACAAACACACCGACACCGAGTCGAAATAACCGGCAATCTCCCGCGCATCCACGCCCAGCTTGACCGCCGCATTGTAGATTCGCGCGCCGTCCAGGTGCAGGGCCAGGCCGTGTTCATGGGTGAATGCACGGGCTTTGGCCAGGTAATCCAGCGGCAATACCTTGCCCTGCATGGTGTTTTCCAGCGCCAGCAGGCGGGTGCGGGCGAAATGGAAGTCGTCGGGTTTGATCGCCGCCAGTACCTGATCCAAGTCGAGTGAGCCGTCCGCCTGCACGTCCAGCGGCTGAGGCTGGATCGAACCGAGTACCGCCGCCCCGCCACCTTCATATTTGTAGGTGTGGGCTTGCTGACCAACGATGTATTCCTCGCCGCGCTCACAGTGAGCCATCAACGCCAGCAGGTTGCTCATGGTGCCGGTGGGCACGAAGAGTGCCGCCGCAAACCCCAGGCGCTTGGCCATTTCGGCCTCCAGGTGGTTGACGCTGGGGTCTTCGCCGTACACGTCGTCGCCGCTGGCGGCGTTGGCCATCGCGTCCCGCATGCCGGGGGTGGGTTGGGTCACGGTGTCGCTGCGCAGGTCGATCACAGACATGAAACAAGCCTCTGGAGGGTTAAGTCGTTTCTTATATGAGTGATTACTGCGGGCAAAGCCACGCAATATCAAGCCCCGCTGTACCTTCAATCGAATACCAACCAAACAAACCGATATAGCTTATCGATACGGCACCCGTGCAGTTTTTGAAAATCCATGTTAAAAACTCACCGCCGCCAGGGTTCTGGTGGCAACGTTCTCAGGGCGGGGTGTAATTCCCCACCGGCGGTAATTGCACGCAATGTGCATAGCCCGCGAGCGCTTGGCGCCTCGAACTGCTCACGCAGGACGGCGACAAGGTCAGCAGACCCGGTGTGATCCCGGGGCCGACGGTCATAGTCCGGATGAAGAGAGAACGGGATTGGCACCTAAGGGCCGAGCGCCGCGTTCATGCTTGCATGGCGTAGCTGTCCGCACCCTTAAATCCCATTCGATTCATAACGCCCTGTTTTTTTCTTAAACAGGAGTCAGAACATGCAACCCATCTCAATCGACAGCAAAAGCAAAAACCATCACGGCGAGCGCGTCGCGTTTATCCAGGCCTGCTGGCACAAGGAAATCGTCGACCAATCCCGTAAAGGCTTCCTCGCCGAAATGATCGCCCAGGGCTACCAGGAATCGGACATCGATTTCTTCGAAGTCGGCGGCGCCTTTGAACTGCCCCTGCACGCCAAACTGCTCGCCAAGACCGGCCGATATGCCGGTATCGTTGCTGCAGCCCTGGTAGTGGACGGCGGCATCTACCGTCATGAGTTCGTCGCCCAATCGGTGGTCAGCGGCCTGATGCAGGTTCAGCTCGAAACCGAAGTGCCAGTGTTCTCGGTGTCCCTGACCCCGCACCACTTCCACGCTGGCAGCGAGCACACCACGTTCTTCTACGAACACTTCGTGCACAAGGGCCAGGAAGCGGCACGCACCTGCGCCGACACCCTGCACAAAGTCCGCGCGATCCGTCGCAGCGAGCAAAAACTGGCGGTCTGACCCACGCTCAGCCCGTTAAAAAAAACGCCCCGGCAAGCTCGCTTGTCGGGGCTTTTTTGTGGGCGCTTGCATAGTTACCGCCTCAACAGCGCGCCCTTGCCGTTAAGTACCGCCTGCCTACTTAACCAAAGGACACGCGACATGTTAACCACCCCAAACGCCGACGGCGTCTACGTCATCGACGCCAACACACGCACCGCCAACCCCAGGCGCGAGCCCACCCATAATCGCCCGGGCGGCCCAGGTTTTATCGAGGTGCATGAAATCCTTGAAAATGAAAATGTGCGTATCGAGCGCAGACTGTTCAAGGAGCAACACGTTGATCAACTGTGCCTCACCACCTTTAACGTGCCCGACAACGTCAATGTCTTCGCCGCTGCACCTCCCGCCGGGCCGCTGTCGACGCTGTCTGTGCAGATCAACCAGTCACGCTACGAAATCACGCTTAACTGGCAGTCACAAACACTGGTACTGGACACACAGGGCGGCAACGACCGGATTCACATCGAGGACAACGTGATTGTTCCCGTCTTCGTCTACACCGGCGAAGGCGACGACCGTGTGTTCAACGCCGCCAGAATCGCCAGCGTGTATACAGGCCCCGGTGATGATTTCATCGCGGTCCTCAACGGCAAGTGTCACGTCGAGGCCGGCGACGGCAACGACGAAGTGCACGGCTATCAAGGCACTCACATGACGGTGTACGGCGGCCCCGGCAGCGACGACATCAGCGGCGGTGATGGCAGCTGCTTTATCGACGGTGGCGAGGGCGACGACCATATTCTCGGTGGCCGTGGGCCGAATATCCTCAGCGGCGGCCCCGGTAACGACCGGATCAAGGCCGGCCCGGCGAGCAATGTGATCTACACCGGCGACGGGCTCAACGAGGTCACCCAGCTCAAAGCCGACGACGTGACCTACTTCAACTTCAAGAGCAACCTGACCGTTAACTGCGCGCTGATGATGCACCCGGACACCCTCCCCGACCTCCCGCAAGGGCAGTTGGCTTCCCATGCCATCCACCTCGAACCCAAGCCACTGGCTCACAGCGGCATAGCGATTCAGGGCAGTGCGCCATTCATTGCACGGGTCAACGACGACCTGCGCCTGTTGCTTGGCTCACCGACCGGTCAACGGTTGTTGGCGGAACTGGAACGCGCCACGCTGGCGAGCGGCCGCCCGATCACCATCCATGAGTTTTACCCCGAACCCAACGGGCTTTTCGCGCCCGACCCTGCAAGCGCAAACTGGCCGTTTATCCACAATAATCAGCCAGGGCGCCCTTCCTATGGCGGAAGCATCTGGTACAACACCACCGATATCATCCCCGGAACGCCCAGCATCATTAACCTGTTCCACGAGCTGTGCCACGCCTACAACAACATCAGCGGCACGGTATTGCGGGGGGGAAGCCTGGATGGAATCGACGGCACCAAACCGCGTGACCTGGTCCCCAACAGCGAACTTCAGGCCGTAGGCTTGCCGACCACCGCGCAACCGTTCGACTTCGACAGCGACCCCGGCACCCCGCCGACAAACACCAACCCGCCAGCGTTCAGCGAAAACGGCTTGCGCAAAGAACTGGGGTTACCGCCGCGCCTGCAATACCGCAAAGACTAAGCCAGGCCTTGCTCGGTGGTCGGCACAATGAGGATCCCGGCGCGCAAGCCGTTCTTCACTTTCGGGTTGGGGAAGATGATGCGCGCGCCCTCCTCCTCGATCACCCAGCGGGTCTTGGCGACGTCTTCGGCCAGCAGATAGCCCTTGGCGAGCGGCGAGAAGTTTTCCACGTCGGCCGGCAGGTGCATCAGGAAGGCGTCACTGTGCTTCATGACTTCGCGCGACACGGCAAACAGCTGCAGGCCGTCGAGGCTATCGGTCTCAGGCTCGGTGCCTTCGATGATGTGCTTCAAACGAGCCTCCAGGCGTGACACGTCCACGCCCTCGTTCTGCCCGAACGGCCGCGCCTTGCCCAACTCCAGGGTGAACGCCTCAGCGTCAAGTTGCTCGTAGGTAAACGCGGTGAAGGTGATCGAGGTCTTGTTCTGCAACAGCACCGCTTCCATGCCGGCGGCGCGCAGGCGCGCCAGCTCTCGACGGGAATGCTGGCGCCCGTCTTTCCACGGGTACAGGGCAAATTGCTCGATTTTCGAGCCACGAATGGCGGTGTGCAGGTCGTAATGCAGGCGCGAACGGCCAGGCAGGCTGAAAAAGCTGCGGGCCAGTTGCTCAAGCTCGGCAGCGCGCATGGCTTCGGGGCCGATGTTTTTTTCATGACGGCCGTTGAACAGCCGGTTGACGTCCAGTTCCAGATAACGCTCGCCGCGGCGCATGGCTTCGGGGTTACCGAACAGGAACAAAATACGGTTGCGGGGTTTGATCTCCCCACGGGCAATGCCATGCAACAGGCGGTCGAGCAGTTCGATCGGCGCCGTTTCGTTGCCATGAATGCCGGACGACAGCAACACGTCGCTGCCGTTGTCCCGGGCCTGCGGCGGGCGCACTTCAAGTGCGCCCTCGCTGAGCCAGCGCATCTGCACGCCGTCGACAGTCAGTTGAATTTTTTGCGCCGGTTCGCGACCGGCGAGGGTCAGTTCAAGCAGTTTGCCGAGGGCGAGCATAAGGGGCTTCCTTAGTGGTTGCAGCCTGGGCCGTGGACGTGATCATCGTCATCACCTTCAACCTCGGCCGGCTCCATTTCCAGTTGCAGGCTCATCAGGTTGGTGGCCAATGGGCGCATCAGCAGGTTGGCGTACTCGGCGTCGCCTTCTTCCACATCCACACCGATCAACAGTTGGCCACGGCCGTCGTGCTGGATCCAGATTTCCTTGCCCTGCCACACCACGGCAACGCGGGTGCAAGAGGTTTCGAGCTGGGTGCCGTCGGTGTCTTCAAGGATCAGTTTCAAGGTGTCGGTGGTCATAAAAAAGCTCTCAACATAGGGCGTAAAAGGAGGTGGCGTTAATTGATCTGGAAAGGATACACCGAGCCCAGTTTAAGGATTTGCGTCAGTTCATCCAGTGCCGTCCGGCACTCAAGCAGCAATTGCGGGTCCGCCAGGTCGCTTTCGCGCAGGCTGTCGCGGTAGTGCTTGTCGACCCATTGGGTCAGCGTTTCGTACAACGGCGCGGTCATGATAACGCCTGGGTTCACCGCCGCCAGTTCCGTTTCGTTCAGCGCCACGCGCAAACGCAGGCAGGCCGGGCCACCGCCGTTCTGCATGCTTTGCTTGAGGTCGAAGACGTTCACCTCACGGATCAGCCCACCGGACGCCGTCAGGCTTTGCAGGTACTGCCAGACGCGTTCGTTGGCGCGGCATTCTTCCGGCACGATCAGCAGCATCGAGCCGTCGGGGCGGCTGAGCAACTGGCTGTTGAACAGGTAGGAACGCACGGCGTCTTCGACGCTGACCTGGGCACGGGGCACGCACACCGACTGGAAATTACCGCCCAACTTGCCCAACTTGCCTTGCAGCTCGGCGAGCATTTGGTCGGTATTGAGGAACGCGTCCTCGTGATAGAACAGCATCTCGCCGTTGCCCACCGCGATCACGTCGTTGTGGAACACGCCGGCATCGATCACCGCCGGGTTCTGCTGGCCATAGACCACGCCGTCTTCCTTCAAGCCGTGCAGGCGCGCGACCGCCTGGGACGCTTCAAGCGTCTGGCGCGCCGGGTACTTTTGCGGCGCCGGGTAACGGGTGTCGAACGCACTGCGGCCGAACACGAAAAACTCGACGCCCGCCTCGTCGTACTCACGGCAAAAACGCGTGTGGTTGGCGGCGCCTTCGTCGCCAAATTGCGCCACGGCCGGCAAGGCAGCGTGGTGGGCGAAGTGTTTCCCGTCGGCAAACATCGCCCCCAGCACGCGGCTGGTGGTGGGGTGCTCAATGCTGCGGTGGTATTTGCAGTTGAGGTTGGCGGCGGTGAAATGCACGCGGCCATCCGCGGTGTCGGCGCTCGGGCTGACCGTGGCCGCGTTGGCCACCCACATGCTTGATGCCGAGCAACTCGCCACCAGCAACGGCATGGCGTGCTTGGCGGCTTGCTGGATCACTTGAGCGTCAGTGCCGCTGAAACCGAGGTTGCGCAAGGCGGCCACGTCAGGACGTTCCTGAGGCGCCAGCACCCCTTGCTTGAAGCCCATGTCCATCAGGGCCTTCATTTTTTGCAGGCCCTGCAACGCCGCTTCCTTCGGGTTCGAAGACTGCTGGCTGTTGCTCTGGGACGCGACGTTGCCGTAGGACAAACCGCCGTAGTTATGGGTCGGCCCCACTAGACCGTCAAAATTGACTTCACAGGATTTCATCGGCGAGGCTCCACGAACATCTGTTTTTATAGGCATTAACTGCAGATCTATAACTGTAAACCCGATCACTGTGGGAGCTGGCTTGCCTGCGATGCAGACACCTCGGTCTTTCACTGAGACCCAGGTGATGCAATCGCAGGCAAGCCAGCTCCCACACTAGAGCGGTGCCACCTTCACGTGAGCGTTACACCGGGCGTCAGCGTTGCTGGCAGCACCAGGCTCGGGGTCTCAAGCGAGGCCACCGGGTACGCGCAATAATCCGCCGCGTAATACGCACTGGCGCGGTGGTTGCCCGACGCCCCTACCCCGCCAAATGGCGCGGTGCTGGCGGCGCCGGTCAGCTGTTTGTTCCAGTTGACGATCCCGGCACGGCTTTGCAGCCAGAACTGCTGATAACGCGCTTCGGAGTCAGACAACAAGCCCGCGGCCAAACCGTATTGGGTGTTGTTGGCCTCGACAATCGCCGCTTCAAAATCAGCGTAGCGGATCACCTGCAGCAGCGGGCCAAACAGTTCTTCGTCTTCGCGCTCGGTTACGCCGGTTACGTCGATGATGCCGGGGGTCAGCAGAGCGGCCTGATCCTGCGGCTGAGTCATTTCCAGCAGCGCCACGGCGCCATTCGCCAACATCAGTTCCTGAGCGTCCATCAAGGCTTTGGCTGCTCCAAGGGAGATCACCGAACCCATGAACGGCGCGGGTTGCCTGTCAAACGCGCCCACTTCAATGCTCGCGCTGACCGCCACCAGACGCGCCAGCAACGCATCGCCCCACGCGCCTTCCGGCACCAGCAGGCGGCGCGCACAGGTGCAACGCTGGCCGGCGGAGATAAACGCCGACTGAATAATCGTGTAGACCGCCGCGTCTACATCGGCTACCTCGTCCACCACCAACGGGTTATTGCCGCCCATTTCCAGCGCGAGGATCTTGTCCGGGCGCCCGGAGAACTGCTGGTGCAGATGGTTGCCGGTGCGGCTGGAACCGGTGAAGAACAAGCCGTCGATACCCGGGTTGGCCGCCAGCGCAATCCCGGTTTCCCGCGCGCCTTGCAGCAGGTTCAACACGCCCGCCGGCAAGCCCGCTTCGATCCAGCACTGCACGGTCAGCTCGGCGACTTTGGGGGTCAGCTCGCTCGGTTTGAACAGCACGGTATTACCCGCCAGCAAGGCCGGTACGATGTGCCCGTTCGGCAAGTGGCCGGGGAAGTTATACGGCCCGAACACCGCCACCACACCGTGAGGCTTGTGGCGCAACACGGCAGTGGCGTCCCCCAAGGGGCCGCTCTTCTCGCCGGTGCGCTCGCGGTAGCTCTGTACCGAGATGGCAATCTTGTTGGCCATGCTGGTGACTTCAGTCGCCGATTCCCACAGCGGCTTGCCGGTTTCCTCACCGATGCAGCGGGCGATTTCATCGGCGCGGCGTTTCAGGGTGGCGGCGAAGGTTTCCAGCACGCCGATGCGATCTTCCAGCGAACGGCTGGCCCATGCGGGGAACGCTTGGCGCGCCGCCTGCACGGCGGACTCGACTTGTTCTGCGCTCGCGCCATTGCCGGCCCACAGCACCTGCTGGGTTACCGGGTTGCGCGATTCAAACAGTTCACCCTGGCCAGCCAGCCAGCTGCCTGCGATATACAGCGAGTTCATTATTTCGACTCCCGAGCAGCGGACAACGGAACAGCACGCACTTGATCACCCACCACCAGTTGCAAGCGTTTGGCGGTTTGTGGGTCGACCACCAGCGTGCCTGCCGCCAGGCGGGCTGGCGCGGCAGTAATGCGGCAGTCCTCGCGCTTGCGGTTATGGATCAGGAACGGCGTGGCGTCGTCCCCCGGCGTGCCGATGGCCAGCACCAGCGACTGGCTGTCACGCACGGCGCGGATCTTGGAGGTTTCACACTCCACCGCCGGGCCAGCGTCGAAAATATCGACGTAACCCTGGTAGCTGAACCCTTCGCTCTTAAGCATGCTCAACGCAGGTTCGGTGTCCGGGTGGACCTTGCCGATCACGTTGCGTGCGTCTTCAGACAGGAAGCAGCTGTACAGCGGAAACTTCGGCATCAGCTCGGCGATAAACGCCTTGTTGCCCACGCCAGTGAGGTAATCCGCCTGGCTGAATTCCATCTTGAAGAAGTGTCGACCCAGGCTTTCCCAGAACGGCGAGCGGCCGGCGTCGTTGGACACACCGCGCATCTCGGCAATGATCTTGTTGCCGAACAAATGCGGGAATTCCGCAATAAACAGCATGCGCGCCTTGGCCAGCATGCGGCCGTTGAGGCCCGTGCGGTAATCGGCGTGCAGGAACAACGAGCACAGCTCGGAATTGCCGGTGAGGTCGTTGGCCAAAAACAGCGTCGGAATCTCGCGGTAGATATTCAATTCCTGGGAGGCGCTGACGGTCAGGCCCACTCGGAAGTTGTACCAGGGCTCGCGCAGGCCAACGGCGCCGGCGATGGCGGAAATGCCCACCACCTGGCCTTCGTCGTTTTCCAGCACAAACAGGTAGTCGGCATCGCCCCGCCCGGCGTCGCCGCGAAAGGTTTTTTCCGCCCAGCCAACCCGGTGGGTCAGGCGCTCTTCGTTGGCCGGCAAGGTGGTGAGGCCGGTGCCGGTGCTGCGCGCCAGATCAATCAGGGCCGGTAAATCGCTGCTGCGTACGGGACGAACGATCATGCTATCTCCTCGGACGGGCCGCTGTTGCCAGCCACCCGCGAAACTCTCTTTTAACCGCAGTGTTTAAACCGCAACCAGACGCACACTCGCGCTTTCGCCAACACCCAGTGCTTCGGCCGTTTCCAGGTCCAGGGTCACTGGCTTGCCCGGCGCGTAGTCCAGCTCCAGCATCACCGCGCGGTAATCCTGCAACTGCGCGTTGCTCACCAGGTATTGGCGGCCGACACCCTTGAGCATCTCGCCAATCTTCACTGGCACCACGCGGCTCTGGGCGATCGAGCGAATGCCCGAGACCCGCGCGTGCAACGTCGGGCCACCGTCGAAGATGTCGATGTAGTGGTCGGTCTCGAAGCCTTCGCGCATCAGGATGTCGAAGGTGATCTGCGCACGCGGGTGCACCTGGCCCATCGCTTCCTGGGCTTCGTCCGGCAGCAGCGGCACGTAGATCGGGTAATGCGGCATCAGCTCGGCGAGAAACGTACGGCTTTTCAGCCCGCACAGGCGCTCGGCGGCGGCGTAGTTGAGGTCGAAGAAGTTGCGACCGATGGCGTCCCAGAACGGCGAATCACCGTTCTCGTCGCTGTAGCCCACAATTTCGGTCACCACCGAGTCGGCAAAGCGCTCGGGGTGGCTGGCGACGAACAGCAGGCGGCCACGGGAGTTGAGTTCCGACCACGGCGAACCGACCAGCTCAGGCACCACATAGAAACTGGTGAGCAGGCTGTTGCCGGTGAGGTCGTGGCACTGGGAAAGCACGTGGATCTTGTTGTGGATCTTCAGCTCGCGGGAAGCGTGCACGAAGGTCTCGTTACGAAAACTGTAGAACGGCTCCGAGTAACCGGCCGAGGCGACGATGGCCGAGCAGCCCGCAAGCTTGCCGGTCTCGGTGTCTTCGAGCACGAAGAAGTAGCTTTCTTCACCGTTGAAACTGACCTCGGCCGCGAAGGACGCTTCGCTGGCGGCGATTTTGTCGCTGAGGCGTTCCACATCATCCGGCAAGGAGGTGACACCAATCGGGCTGTCCGCAGCCAGACGCTGTACCTCGCCCAGATCAGCCATTTGCGCGGGGCGCATCACCAGCATGGTGTCACTCCTTAACTCGAAAAACTCACAGAGGGAAAAATGCCGTACCCGGAAGCTGCGTTCACATCTGTATCAATGTGCAAGCAGACCCCTGTGGGAGCTGGCTTGCCTGCGATGCAGGCAACTCGGTCGGTCAGTTGCACCGAGTTGAGGCTATCGCAGGCAAGCCATCTCCCACATTTTGATCCAGGGCGCGGCAAATAAAGGTGTCGCTATCAGGCTTGCGTCAGCGTTTTTACAGCACGTTCCAAACGGTCCAGACCTTCCTGGATGTCCGCCTCTTCCACCACCAGGCTCGGGGCGAAACGCACCACGTCGGGGCCGGCTTGCAGGATCATCAGGTTTTCTTTCTCGGCCGCGTTGAACACGTCCTTGGCCTTGCCTTTGAAGGCATCGCTCAGTACGCAACCGATCAGCAAGCCCAGGCCGCGCACTTCGCTGAAGATGCCGTATTGCTTGCCGATCTGCTCCAGGCGGGCCTTGAACAGGTCGTGCTTGGCGTTCACACCGGCCAGCACTTCAGGGGTGTTGATCACGTCAATCACCGCCTCGGCCACCGCGCACGCCAGCGGGTTACCGCCGTAGGTGGTGCCGTGGGTGCCGACGACCAAGTGCTTGGCCAGCGCTTCGGTGGTGAGCATCGCCGCAATCGGGAAACCGCCGCCCAGGCTCTTGGCGCTGGTGAGGATGTCCGGCACCACGCCGTAATGCTGATAAGCGAACAAGTGGCCGCTGCGGCCCATGCCGGTTTGCACTTCGTCGAATACCAGCAAGGCGTTGTTCGCATCGCACAGTTCGCGGGCGCCTTGCAGGTAAGCCAGCTCAGCCGGCAACACGCCGCCTTCGCCCTGAATCGGCTCAAGCACCACGGCGCAGGTCTTGTCCGACACGGCCGCTTTCAGCGCGTCCAGGTCGTTGTAAGGCACATGGGTAATGCCGGTGATTTTAGGGCCGAAACCATCGGAGTACTTCGACTGGCCACCGACGTTAACGGTAAACAGGGTACGGCCGTGGAAGCTGTTCAGCGCGGCAATGATTTCGTATTTCTCGGTGCCGAAACGGTCGAACGCGACGCGACGGGCCAGCTTGAAGGCGGCCTCGTTGGCTTCGGCGCCGGAGTTGCAGAAGAACACACGCTCGGCAAAGGTGGCGTCGATCAGTTTGTGAGCCAGGCGCAGGGCCGGCTCATTGGTGAAGACGTTGGAGACATGCCACAGCTTGTTGGCCTGTTCGGTCAGCGCGCCGACCAGCGCCGGGTGGGCGTGGCCCAATACGTTGACCGCGATGCCGCCCGCGAAGTCGATCAGCTCGCGACCCGCCTGGTCCCATACGCGCGAACCTTCGCCACGCACAGGAATGAATGCGGCAGGTGCGTAGTTAGGCACCATGACTTGGTCGAAATCGGCACGTTGCACCGGGGCTTGCTCAACGGACATCGGAGTCTCCTGAAGAGGAACGCCTGCCTGGACATGGCGGGCGATGCTGGGATTGTAAGGACAGTTTTCAGCGCGGCCTTGCCGCCAAGCGACAACTTCTTATAGCGCAAACCCCTGTTTTCAGCGGGTTTACGCCAATGCGACAAATAGCGTCGCAATGGCGCAGTTTAAACTAACTATCTAGAGCAGACCGCCTGAAACACACTGATCTACTGATGCGCTTTCCTGCCCATCAGAGATTCAGCATGAGTAAGCCCTCCGCCCGTCACCATCACCGCCGGCCCGACAGCCATTATCACCACCTCAACCACGCGATTCCCGCCTGGCTGGGCAAGGCGTCGAACGCCAAGCGCCAAGCCTTTTACAGCGCCAAACTGCAGCTGGTCGAGGCCAGCACCGCGCTCAAGGGCCTGAACGCCGAGCACTGGACCGCGCAAAATGCCGTGGATAACGCCCTCAAACACATCAAAGCCCCCCAGGCATTTGCCCGCGAGGTACTCGAAGACGCCTTGCTGACACGCTACGGCCTGAGCCTGGACAGCGAAGCCGTGCACCTGCGCCTCTACATTGCGCTGAATGTGCCGTGGTTTTCGATCCTCTCCGGCGCAGCGCGGACCTGGACCGTGTCGCTGCTGGACGCCGCCCTGCACAACTTCGAACACGCCGAAACCCTGGAGGGCGCCTTTGAAGCGGGCTCCACCTTCATCACGCGACCCTCGCCCAGCGGCCAGTTCGAGACACTGCCGGCCATCGGGCAAACAATCACCGTCAGCGCCTTCACCACCCTGTGTCGCGAGCTGGATATCGGTGCGCGCTACCAGCGCTATCTGCGCGAGGAGTTGGGCATGACTGAACCGGTGAGCGCCGCCGTGCTGAAGCTCAAAGTGGATGCCAGTGGCAAAGCCGCCCTGCGCGCCGCCTTGGAACTGGCGCGTTTGCGCGGCGATATCAGCGACGATTACGCCCAACAGATCGAAGGCTTACTGGAAGGACGCCGCGACCTGGAACGGGCGAACCTGCCCTTGCGCTGCCACGACTTGAAGATGATGGACGCGCCCCTCACCGGCATCCTGCTGCTCGCCCCCGACCTGGAAAACACGCGCTCAGTGCAACGCCTGGTGGCCTACGTGCCCGACGACCCGGCGCATCCGCTCAAGGAATATGCGTCGCCACTGGCGTTTAAGCAGGCACTGACCCAACAACTGCGCGACGACGACTATCAAGCATTTTTCAGCCGCTTCGTTGCCCACGAACACCGCGGGCAGTTTTTCGCCAACCTGAGCCAGCGTCTGGCCCGAATCACCTGGCACCCGCCCGTGCACGGCAGCGGGCAGGCGCCGTGGCGCAAAGAGCCGACCGACGACCCCAAATTGCAGTTTGCTGCCAGCGTGATTCAGGGCGATGTGTGGCAACACCTCTACCAGCAAAAGCTCAACCAGGTGCTCAACGACGCACGCACTCAGACAGTGGCAACTGCCGATGTCGACCGCAACGCCCGCTGGGCGCTGTGGGACTCGTTCGTCAACGTTGCGTCGTCGATTCTCAACGCCGCGGTGCAGATCGTCGCGCCCTTCATTCCGGGGCTGGGGGAATTGATGCTGGGCTACATGGCCTATCAACTGCTCGACGACGTGTTCGAGGGCATCATCGACTGGGCCGAAGGCGAAACCCGTGAAGCCTTTGCGCAGTTGATGGGCGTTCTCCAGTCACTGGTGGAACTGGGCGCGTTTGGCGCCGGCAGCACCATTGGCGTGGCCGAACTGCGCAAGGCATTGCCAAGCGATGTGGTGGCGTTTTTCGACCGTTTCAAACCGGTGACGCTGGCCAACGGCAATAACCGTTACTGGAAACCCGACCTCACACCCTACGAGCAACCAATCACCTTGCCGCCCCGCATGGGCATCAGCGAACACGGCCTGCACACCGTGCGAGGCGAGTCGATGCTGCCGCTGGAAGGCACGCTGTACGCCGTGGAAAAAATCGACAACAGCGCCCATTACCGGATCAAGCACCCCACACGCGCCGACGCTTACGCCCCCACGGTGCGCCATAACGGCAGCGGCGCCTGGCACACCGAACTGGAGCGCCCGTTGCAATGGGACCGACCTACCCTGCTGCAACGCCTGGGGCACAAGGCTCAGGGCTTGAATGAAGCGGATCGCGAACTGGCCCTGAACATCAGCGGCGTGCAGGAAAACGCCTTGCGCAAAATGCATGTCGACAGCCAACCGATCCCGCCGCTGCTCGACGACACCCTGGCGCGCCTGCGCATCGACCGCGACCTTCAGCGGCTGATCGACAACCTGCGCAGCGACGACCCGGCGCTGTACCAAAGCATCGACCCCCAGGATCAACTGCAGTTACTGACCACTTACGGCAATTGGCCGGCGGGCAAATCACTGCGTTTTCTGAATAAACAGGGTGAGGTCACCTGGACCTTCGGCGACCCGACCAAACCCGTGGTGCAGATTCATGAGGCCCAATTGAGCAACGGCGAACTGCTCAAGACGGTGCTCCAAACCCTGACCGAGGATGACCTGCGCATCCAATTTGATGAGCGCATCGGCGACCCGCAATTGAGCCTGGACGTGCGCACTCGCCACCTGCGCGAAAAACTCGCGCAAAGCGTCGAACGTCAACGTGCCGGCCTGTTTGACTCACGGTACGCGCCGCTGACGCTTGCCTCGACGGCGGATACCCGTCAACTCCTGCAGACCGCGCCAGGCCTGCCGGTCAGTGTTGCCCAACGGCTATGGGAACACGCCAGCGGCGCAGAACTGGACGTTTTGGACCAACGCAGCACGCCCCCGCGCCTGGCGGAGCTGGCGCGGGCTGCACTGGAGGAAGTACAGCTGAACCGTGCCTACGAAGGCCAGCACCTGAGTTCACCACAGACGCTGGACACCGACCGGTTGGCACTGAGTTCGCTGATCCTGCAACCCGGATGGTCCGACCAGGTCCACCTTGAAGCCCGGCATCGCAGCGTCGATGGCGCACTGTGGAACGCCATCGGCCCGGCTGACGCCGCCATTCGCCGCACGCTGGTGCGCCTGGGCTCTGGCCGCTATGTAGCGTACGAAGGCGGCGCCGCGTTATGCGGCGAAACCGACCTGTATGCCGCCATCTTGCACGCCCTGCCGGATGCCCAGCGCAATGCACTGGGCATCGATATCCATGCAGGGCTTGCACTCAGACGCCGTCTGGCCGACCGCCCGCTGGCGCGCGATACGCTGCGCGTGCTGCTCGACGCGCCTGCGCCCGAGGCGGTCCGCGTTGAAACCCTGCGCCTGCTGGGCAACACCGTCGGCTATGCCGGCGAGCCTCCCACTGCGGCCCAACCGTTGAGCCTGGGGCAACGTATACGCGCACTGTTTCCCATCCTGGACGAGCAGCAGGCACAGCAAATGATAGACGCCATGGCACCGGGCAGCGCCGATGTGGCGGTTGCTGCACTGGAAACCATACACCTGCAACTACAGTCGACGCTGGCCACCTGGCAAAACGACATCCCCACCCATCATCCCACCTTCGGCACTGAATTGGCCGCACGTCAGCGTCGGTACGAGCGGCGCAACCGGTGTCTTATTGCCGAGCAAATCCAGCAATGCTGGCGCCGAGAGACCGACGCTGACAACCACTACGGCGACCACACGCGCGACGGCTTCACGCTGCAACTGAGGTGGCCGATCATGGGTGACCTGCCGCCGCTGGCCACAGAATTTGCGCATGTGTCCTTCCTGTCCCTGCTCGGCGCTGAAAGCACCTCTGGGACAGCCCGTTTTATCGAACATTTCCCGCGCTTGCGTCACCTGGAAATCAGGGAAACGCCGCTGGGCGAATTGCCCGCTTCGATCAGCGCAATGCCCGCACTGCGCAACCTCAGCCTGGACAACTGCAACGTGGTGCTCACCCCCCAAGGCGCAGCGCACCCGGCGGCAATGAGCCGCCTGGAGAACCTGAACCTGCATCAAAACCCGTTGGGGCACTTGCCCGACGTGCAATCAATGAGCGACCTGGAAGCCCTCGACCTGTCCCGTACCGGCATTGACCAACTGCCCGCAGGGTTGCTGAATTTACCCAGACTGCGCACGGCCTTTTTGAGTGGCAACCGCCTGCGCGAACTGCCCCCGGCGCTGTTTGAACTGTCGCCTTCCAGCAGCCAGCGTTTTGACTTTTCCGGTAACCCGCTTGCGCAAACGACGCTGGAGCGCATCAAGGCCTACTACCAACAGCACAGCACCTATTGGGAGGCTGACGCAGCGCCTGTAGACCAGCGCGATACACGCTTGCTGTTCCCATCAATGAATAACGACAGCGTGAATAAATTCATCTTCAGCCTGCCTGGGGATATCGAGGCCGGCAGGCGTGAGTTGGCGCGATTGGCGCAGGAACTGGGCACCCTGCAAACGCAATTGAGCGCCTGGTCGACCGAAACCGGGTTGCCGGACCTGGAGCAGGCCAGGCGACAGGCGCTGCATCAATTGCTGGAACGCAGCTGGCGGCGGGAAACGCCTCAGGGCACTCAGTTTATCCACTCGCTGATGATTCCCCGCGCGATGGCCGGCGACCTGCCAGCGCTGAGCGCACAGTTCAAGCATATTGGTTACCTGAGCCTGGAAGGCAACGGCGGCCCCATGCAGGTCAACACGCTCATCCAGAGCTTTGCGGCGCTGGACATTCTCAACATCCAGGACGCGCGGCTGGGCGATATCCCGGCCACGGTGTTCGACGCTCCCACGCTGACCCACTTGTCCCTGCCGCGCTGTGGGATCACCCTGACCGACGCCAGTCAAACAGCACTGCAAGGCATGACCCGCCTGCAACACCTGGACCTCGGCGAAAACCCCCTCGGCCGCGCGGTGGATTTTCACCAACTGGTGAACCTGCAAGAAGTCTCCCTGCAGTACACCGGCTTGACGCAAGCGCCAGCCGGCTTGCTGACCCAGAACCGGTCTATGTCGATAAACCTCAGCCGCAACGCGATTCAGGAACTGCCCGATGCGATCTTTACAATGCCCGCCACCCTGACTCACCGGCTTGACCTTTACGCCAACCCGCTTTCGCGCCGCAGCCTGAACCAGATCAAGGTTTACTGCCAACGCACAGGTGAGTTTTTCAATGCCCAAGCGCCCGCTGCAGAGCGCGAAAGAGTCGAGGCGCTCTATCCGTTCCTGCTGGAAAACGAAGCCGACCGTTTTATCTTCAGGCTGCCTGGCGACATGAGCGATGTTGCCGGGCACGTGACACGCCTTGAAGCAGAGTACCAACAGCTGGGCATTGACCTTGACAGATGGATTTTGGATATACCCGAGCGCCATCCGCTCCTGGACTTTCCACTGGATGAACACACACGCGCCCAGGAGCAACTGCACCGACGTGACTTCAAGACGCTGCTGGAACAGGCATGGCGCCGTGAAACTGCGGAAGACGAAGAAAGCCTCGACGATGAACTGACTCACAGCCTGAGTATCGACACGCCGATCATGGGTGCACTGCCACAGCTGAGCGCGCGCATAGAGCACATTTCGCGGTTTGAATTTTTCGGCAATGGCACCACGACCGCAGTCGATGGCACGCTTCGGTGCTTTCCCAACCTGCAAACACTCAATGTGCAGCGCTGCGCGTTGCGCGCGCTACCCCGTTCACTGTTCAGCATGCGCAAGCTGTGCAGTGTGGAGTTGAATTACTGCGAGATCACGTTGACGGAGGACGCGGCACGTTCGGTAAACGATTTGAGCGCGCTGGAGTTTCTTGACCTGAGTCACAACCCGTTGACCCTGCCGCCCGATGTCAGCGGTATCCAGTCATTGATAGCGCTGCACTTGCGCAATACCCAGATTACTCGCGTGCCGCCCGGCGTATTCCAGCTCACTGAATTGCAAGTGCTGGACCTGAGCAACAACCAGATAACGGAAATTCCGGCGGACCTGCTGGAGATGATTCCGAGCCTCAACGAGGATTCCGACCTGAGCGCTAATCCGTTGTCGGCGCAGAGCCTGGCTTACCTCAGAACTTATTTCCAACGCACGGGACATGACTTTGAGGTGCCCGGAGCAACCTGGGATGAACAGGGTAATGCACTGCCGCAACCCTTCCCGCATCCACAGGAAGAGTAAAACGACTCAGCCGCGCTCGGACGGCACCGACGACAATTCGAACGGGCTGCTGCTGCGCCGCTGGTTGCGGTCTTCACGGGGGGTGGCGCCAAAGAAGTTGCGGTAGGCGCTGGAGAAGTGCGGCCCCGAGGAGAAGCCGCACGACAAGCCGATCTGGATGATCGACTTGCTGGTTTGCATGAGCATCTGGCGCGCCTTGTTCAGGCGCAGTTCCAGGTAGTACTGGCTCGGGACGCGATTGAGGTATTGCTTGAAGATGCGTTCGAGTTGTCGTCGCGACACGCACACGTGCTGGGCGATTTCGTCAGTGGTCAACGGCTCTTCGATGTTCGCTTCCATCAACAACACCGCTTGGGTCAGCTTCGGATGGCTGGAACCCAGGCGGTTTTGCAGCGGAATGCGCTGACGCTCGCCGCCTTCGCGGATGCGCTCCACCACCAGTTCTTCGGAAACCGCACCGGCCAGTTCGGCGCCGTGGTCACGGGCCAATACCGCCAGCAACAGGTCGAGTACCGACATGCCGCCGCAGGCGGTCAGCCGGTCGCGGTCCCAGTCAAACAGGTGGCTGGTGGCGATGACCTTGGGGAAGCGCTCGGCAAAGTCATCCTGCCAGCGCCAGTGCACGGCGGCGCGGTAGCCATCGAGCAGACCGAGCTGGGCCAGCGGGTACACGCCCGCCGACAAGCCGCCGATCACGCAACCGGCACGTACCAGCTGTTTGAGCGCGGTACTCAGTTGCGAGGCAATGACGGTGGGTGGCTCATCCGCCAGCAGGAACAGTTTCTGAAAGCCTTCAAGCTTACCGGCCCACGGCTCGCCTGGCAGTTGCCAGGCACCCTCGACGGCAGGTTCCGCGAGCAGGAACGACAGCTCGTAGACCACGTCCGGATGCACCCGCTGAGCAACGCGCAAGGCCTCCTCAGCCAGCGCAAGCGTCAGGGCTTTTGTGCTGGGCCAAATCAGGAAACCAATTTTATGGGCGGTCATGGAGTGCTATCCGAAGCGAGTAACGGTAATGAAGACAAAGGCCAATGCTAGCCGGTAAACGATCACAAATCTCAAAACAAACAGAGTTCACAGGTGGGAGCTGGCTTGCCTGCGATGGCGGTGGGTCAGTTGGCACATCTGTTTCTGATACACCGCTATCGCAGGCAAGCCAGCTCCCACAGGGGTTTGGGGGCTACCTCAAGACTGTGGAGCATGCACTGACTCAGTGCACAAAAGCAGTCTTGATTATTTCAGGCTGCCGGAAAGGAATTGCTGCAAACGCTCGGATTGCGGGTTCACCAGCACTTCACGCGGGTTGCCACGCTCCTCAACAATGCCTTTGTGCAAGAACACCAGTTGGTTCGACACTTCACGGGCAAAGCCCATTTCGTGGGTCACCACCACCATGGTGCGGCCTTCCTGGGCCAGGTCCTGCATCACCTTGAGCACTTCGCCCACCAGCTCCGGGTCGAGCGCCGAGGTCGGTTCGTCGAACAGCATCACCTCAGGTTCCATCGCCAGGGCGCGGGCAATCGCTACGCGTTGCTGTTCGCCGCCGGACATATGGCCGGGGAACGCATCCTTACGATGGCCCACGCCGACTTTGGCCAGGTAGTGTTCGGCTTTTTCACGCGCGTCTTTTTTCGACATGCCCAACACGTGCACCGGCGCTTCCATCACGTTTTCCAGCGCAGTCATGTGCGACCACAGGTTGAAATGCTGGAACACCATCGACAGGCGCGAACGCATGCGTTGCAGCTGTTTCGGGTCGGCGGCCTTCATGGCGCCGTCCTTGTTGGTGACCAGTTTCAGCTCTTCGTTGTTGAGCAGAATCTTGCCGGCGTGGGGTTGCTCCAGCAGGTTGATGCAGCGCAAAAAGGTACTTTTGCCCGAACCACTGGAACCGATGATGCTGATCACATCACCCGCCGCGGCGGCCAGGGACACACCTTTGAGCACTTCATGACTGCCATAGCGTTTATGCAGGTCTTGGACTTCAAGTTTGTACATGCGGTCGGTTCTCACAAAAACAGGTGGTCAGTCGTTGAGCAAGCGCCCGTGACGCAGCGCTTCGCGCCCCGCCACCTTGGCCAGCCAGAAACCCGCTTGGGCATAACGTAGCCGTTCAACGGCAAACAACACCCCCGAAGTGCCCGCACAGATGATGCTTACGCGGTCTTCCAGAGGGTCAATCACTTCAAAAATCGGCTCGCCTTTTTCGACCCGGTCACCGGCTTTACGCAGGTAACTGATCACCCCGGCGTGGGGCGCGAACAGCAACTCGGTGCCGCCGAATGGCAAGCCTTCGCACGGTTCGTGTTGCGGCGCAGGCCATTCACCCTTGATCAGGCCCTGTTCGGCGAGGAACGCCAGAATGCCTTCGGCGTGGAAGATCGCTTCATCACGGCCGGTGTCGGCCTGGCCAGCGAGTTCCAGCGTTGTCGCCAGGCACGCCAGCGGAATCTGCGCCTCGGGGAACGCCTGGGCCAGGCGTAACCACGGCAGCGAACAGGCTTCATCGAACGAACTGCCGCCGGAATCTTCCGCCAGCAAGCCGACCTTCACACCCAGGTGCGCCGACAGCGACCGCCACTGCGGCCAGTGCTGCGGCAACGCGTACATGTGCAGCGCGGCTTCAGCGTCGCAATGCAGGTCGAGAACGATGTCTGCCGTGCAGGCGTGGCTCAGCAACACACGCTGCATGCCTTGCAATTGGCTGCTCGGGGCAGGCAAGGCGGCGAGTGCATCGGCCATCGCCTGGCGGATCATGCGCACGTTTGCATGGGGATCATCGCCGAGCTTGCCATCAAGAGAGGCGGCGACCGGTTGGCTTAATTCCACGAAGTCGCGGTTGAAATTCTTGCCGCTGCCCACCTCGAAACGCCCCTGGTGGCTGCCTTGCAGCAACTGGCCCAGGCCCATCGGGTTGGCCACCGGCACCAGCTCGATCACGCCATTGAGGGCGCCTTGCGCTTCCAGTTCGGTGAGGCGCTTTTTCAGCTCCCAGGCAGCGCGCATCCCCGGCAATTCGTCGGCGTGCAGGCTGGCCTGAATGTAGGCCTTGCGCTCGCCGGTGCCGAAACGAAACACGCTCAGCTGGCGCTCGCAGCCCAGGTGCCCCCAGGGCAACAGGTGATCGATGCGTTCCATATCAATGCTTCCGTGGAGCCAGGTAGCTCAGCCAGCGGCCTTCGGCCAACTTGAACAAGCGCACCAGGATGAAAGTGAGGCACATGTAGAACGCGCCGGCGGTGATATAGGCTTCAAACGGCAGGTAGAACTGGGCGTTCACCGTGCGCGCGGCACCGGTGATGTCGATCAGGGTCACGATGGACGCAAGGCTGGTGGTCTGCAGCATCATGATCACTTCGTTGCTGTACTGCGGCAGCGCCCGGCGCAGGGCCGATGGCAGCAGGATGCGGCGGTACAGCTTGTAACGCGACATGCCCATGGCCTTGGCGGCTTCGATCTCGCCATTGGGCGTGGCGCGCAGGCTGCCGGCGATAATCTCGGCGGTGTAGGCGCTGGTGTTGATCGCAAAGGCCAGGCAGGCGCAGAACGTGGCGCTCGACAGAAACGGCCACAGGAAGCTTTCGCGTACCGCGTCGAACTGGGCCAGGCCGTAGTAGATCAAGAACAGCTGCACCAGCATCGGCGTGCCGCGAATCACGTAGGTGAACAGCCAGGCCGCGCCGTTGACGATCGGCTGCTTGGACACGCGCATCAAGCCCAGGGGCAAGGCGGCGAGCAGGCCGAAGAACAGCGAGATGGCGAGCAGTTTCAGGGTGGTCAGCAAGCCGCCGAGGTACAGCGGCATGGCCTCCCAAATGACGTTGTAGTCGAAGATCATAGATCAGCCGCCCTTACGCCTACCGAGTAGCGCTTCTCAAGGTAACGCAGGGCCAGCAACGAGACGCTGGTGATCACCAGGTACATCGCCGCCACTGCGAGGAAGAAGGTAAAAGGCTCGCGGGTGGCGTCTGCCGCCTGCTTGGCCTTGAACATCATGTCTTGCAGGCCCACCACCGAAATCAGCGCGGTGGCCTTGGTCAATACCAGCCAGTTGTTGGTGAAGCCAGGGATGGCCAGCCGAATCATCTGCGGCACCATCACCCGGAAAAACACCTGGAAGCTACTCATGCCATATGCCAGGCCAGCTTCGGCCTGGCCTTTGGGAATGGCCATGAAGGCGCCACGGAAGGTTTCCGAGAGGTAGGCGCCAAAGATGAAACCCAGGGTGCCGATACCGGCGGCCAAGGGGTTCAAGTCGATATAGTCGTCATAGCCGAGCATCGGCGCGACGCGGTTAAGCAGGTCCTGACCGCCGTAGAAAATCAGCAGGATCAGCACCAGGTCGGGGATCCCGCGGATCACCGTGGAGTACAAGTCACCCAGCCAGGCCAGCCAGCGCACCGGCGAGAGGCGTAACGCGACCCCGATCAGACCCAGAACGATGGCCAAGGCCATGGACGACAAGGCGAGCTGAAGCGTCAACCATGCGCCATCGAGGATGACGGCCCCGTAGCCTTTCAACATGATTCAGGTCCTCGAAAAGGGGGATGAAAAAATGGCGCAAACCTCAGGAATTCTGTTGCTTGCGCCATTTGGGACAGTCAGCTGCGTCGAGTTATTTAGGGTCAGCGCCGTAAATATCGAAGTCGAAGTACTTGTCCTGGATTTGCTTGTATTTGCCGTTGGCACGGATCGCCGCGATGGCCGCGTTGATCTTGTCCAGGTCAGCCTTGTCGCCTTTGCGTACCGCGATGCCGATGCCGTCGCCGAAGTACTTGGCGTCGGTGAACTGTGGGCCTACGAACGCGTAGCCTTTCCCGGCCGGAGTTTTCAGGAAGCCGTCTTGCAGCAGGGTGGCGTCAGCCACGGTGCCGTCGAGGCGACCGGCTTCCACGTCCAGGTAGATTTCGTTCTGCGAGCTGTAAGGCACGACCGTGGCACCTTTAGGGGCCAGGACTTCCTTGGCGAAGCGATCGTGGATCGAACCGCGTTGCACGCCGATTTTCTTGCCCTTCAATTCATCCAGGCTGTCGCTGACGGTGGTGCCTTCCTTCATCACCAAGCGCGCTGGGCTCAGGTAGTAGCGATTGGTGAAGTCGACGGACTTCTTGCGGTCTTCGGTGATGGACATGGACGACAGGATCGCGTCGATCTTGCGCACTTTCAGCGCCGGGATCAGGCCGTCGAATTCCTGCTCGACCCAGGTGCACTTGACCTTCATCTCTTCGCACAGGGCGTTGCCGATGTCGTAGTCAAAACCCACGATGCTGCCATCCGGCGCCTTCGAGGCAAACGGAGGGTAAGCCGCTTCGATACCAATCTTCAGGGGCTTCTCGTCAGCGAAAGCCTGCATGGACAGCACGGACAGCGCCAGGGCGCCCAACAGCACAAGTTTCTTCATCTTGGGACTCCATCGGTATAGGGCAAAAAGCAGTATGAGCCGTGGCCCACGATGCGACTTAAGTGAAACCGAATAGCGGTGCTGCGTCCTACGCAGGTTTTACACCTGAGACGACGAGCGAGTGATCGGCATTCTAACGACAGGCTGGAAGCCGATATTTCCTCAATGCGACAACAATTTACAGAAGCACCGAGAAAGTGGATCCAGCACATTGACAGCCTCTGAATTTTATGCAGAGACAAAAGATAGTAAACCTGCTGATACTGCAAATAGCGGGCCTATTATTCGCAAACCCTTCTAGCACGGCAAGTCTGGCGTTTAATCTTATTTCTGGGGGTGTCTAAAACGCGGTTTTTCGGGGCATTGGCGTAGCGCATTGCCTCAGGATTGGGCGGCGGGTTACACATTTAGGGGTGAAGGTAACATTCGGAAACTTCCTACGAGTGAAGCCGATATTTATTGGCTTGGGGGTTCTGCAGACCTGTAAGACACCACTGACAGCCACTGTGGAATGCATTCCCAATGTGGGAGCTGGCTTGCCTGCGATAGCAATCTGTCAGCTGGCCCACCTGCGCCTGACACACCCTCATCGCAGGCAAGCCAGCTCCCACATTTGATCGGCAAGAATTTCGAGGGCCCACAAAAAAGCCCCACCCGGCTTTCACCGAATGGGGCTTCGTACGCTTCTTTAAGCGGCGTTCATGGTCTTGTGCGTCTCAATCAAATGCGCCACCACACCCGGGTCTGCCAGGGTGGAGATATCCCCCAACCCGTCATACTCGGCCGTGGCAATCTTGCGCAGAATCCTGCGCATGATTTTCCCCGACCTTGTCTTCGGCAAGCCCGGCGCCCACTGGATCACATCCGGCGAAGCAATCGGGCCAATCTCCTTACGCACCCAGTTCTTCAGCTCCAGGCGCAGCGCTTCGTTCGGCTCTTCGCCGTTTTTCAGCGTGACGTACACATAGATGCCCTGCCCCTTGATGTCATGCGGCACACCAACCACGGCGGCCTCAGCGACTTTCGGGTGCGCAACCATCGCGCTTTCAATTTCGGCGGTACCCATGCGGTGGCCGGACACGTTCAGCACGTCATCCACACGCCCGGTGATCCACCAGTAGCCGTCTTCATCGCGACGCGCGCCGTCACCGGTGAAATACATGCCACGGAAGGTCTTGAAGTAAGTATCCACAAAACGGTCATGGTCGCCGTACAGCGTGCGCGCCTGGCCTGGCCACGAATCGAGGATCACCAGGTTGCCTTCAGCGGCGCCTTCAATGATGTTGCCCAGGTTGTCCACCAGCGCCGGCACCACACCGAAGAATGGCCGTGCCGCCGAACCCGGCTTGAGCGCGTGCGCACCCGGCAACGGGCTCATCAGGGTGGCGCCGGTTTCAGTCTGCCACCAGGTGTCGACAATCGGGCAACGGGATTGGCCGACGTTCTTGTAGTACCAGTCCCACGCTTCCGGGTTAATCGGCTCACCCACCGAACCGAGCAGACGCAGGCTGCTGCCATCCACGCCTTCGCAGGCCGCAGTGCCAGAGGCCATCATCGCGCGGATCGCGGTTGGAGCGGTGTAGAGGATGTTGACCTTGTGCTTGTCGACGATCTTGCCCACCCGCGTGATGTCCGGGTAGTTCGGCACGCCTTCGAACAGCAGCGTGGTCGCGCCATTGGCTAGCGGGCCGTAAACGATATAGGTGTGGCCAGTGACCCAGCCGACATCGGCGGTGCACCAATAGATTTCGCCCGGGCGGTAGTCGAACACGCGCTCGTGGGTCAGGGCCGCGTAGAGCAGGTAGCCGCCGGTGGTGTGCTGCACGCCCTTCGGCTTGCCGGTTGAGCCGGAGGTATACAGGATGAACAGCGCTTCTTCAGCGCCCATCTCTTTCGGCGCACACACAGTGCCCGCCACTTTCATCAGGTCTTCGTACCAGATGTCGCGATGCTGGTTCCACTTGATTGCGCCATTGGTGCGCTTGCACACGATGACTTTCTGGATGCTGCTGGTTTCCGGGTTGGTCAGCGCGTCATCGACGTTGGCCTTCAGCGGAATTTTCTTACCGGCACGGATGCCTTCGTCGGCAGTGATCACCACCTTCGACTTACAGTCGATGATACGACCGGCCAGGGCCTCCGGCGAAAAGCCGCCAAACACCACGGAGTGAATCGCACCGATGCGGGTACACGCCAGCATGGCGACCACGGCTTCGGGGATCATCGGCATATAGATAGTCACCACGTCGCCGCGGTGCACATCCTGGCCGCGCAAGGCGTTGGCGAACTTGCAGACTTCTTCGTGCAGCTCGCGGTAGGTGATGGTGCGGCTCTCGGAGGGGTCATCGCCTTCCCAGATAATCGCCGCGTGGTCGCCACGCTCAGCGAGGTGACGGTCCAGGCAGTTGTAGGAAACGTTCAGGGTGCCATCGGCAAACCATTTGATGTCGACATGGTGATCGTCGAAAGAGGTCTGCTTGACCGCGGTGAAAGGCTTGACCCAGTCAAGACGCTTGGCTTGCTCACGCCAGAAGCCATCGGGGTTGACCACCGACTGCTGGTACATGGCCTTGTAGGTCGCCTCGTCGGTCAGCGTGTTGGCTGCTACTTCGGGGCGAACGGGGTACAGGGAAGCCGCACTCATCTTTCTTACCTCGGTGACATAGTTGTTGTTGTATGGCCCTGTTGTAGCCGGGGCTGCCCCATAGAACCATTCGACGATGGTAGTAACAAGCCCCTACACATTACCCCGTCATGCCGGTTTACGGCTCTGGCCCGCGGCCCGTGGCGCTTTGCGCCTTGATGAAAAAAGCTTTACCACGGGATTGTTACAAAAACCGCCAATAGTGTTTATCAAAAGCACGGGTATATGAATATAACCCGCACGCCTAAAATCAACTCCGCCAACAAGGCACCGCGATTAACAACGTAACAGCCCCCACGAAGGCATCGTTAATCCGAACTAACCAACCCTAAGTTACACACGTGGCCTCACAAGGGCCCCGTGACCCCTTTCGCCCTGAAGAAGGTAAATACAGTAATGAAAGCTTTAGTAGTTATGGCCCTCAGCAGCCTGTGCGCCACCGCCGCCCTGGCCGACGAAGCCCCGACTGAACTGGCCGGCCAGAACGCCCCGCTGGTCGAAGACTACACTTACAGCACCCACTTGGACGTTGCCAAAGTATTGTCCATGAGTGAAGTTCCGGAAGTATGCCGCGTTGTACCGGTACAAATGGAATATGAAGATTCACACGGTCAGCGGCATATTCTTAAGTATCAAGTAATGGGCAATGGTTGCTCTAACGGCTAATAACTTGATAAGTGTGCTTTAAACCCGGATCTTGGCCGCCGCAAGAAATCGCTCTTGCGGCCAAGGACCCAACCCAGCCATACCCCCATCCCAATGTGGGAGCTGGCTTGCCTGCGATGGCGGTAGCCGCCTCACCACTGCAATGCGCTCCACCCCCCCTCCTCCAGCCTGCCCAAAATACCTCCACCGCCCGTCAAAAAAATCCTGCCCGCCAAACCCCTGTAAACCCTCACTCTGGCTCAAACAGCAGGCTTTTTGTCTGTGATCCGAGACCATCCGCCGCAAGACAAAGCGTATTTTTTCCCTATAATGCGCGGGTAAATCGGGCCTGCAATATCCCTTTACACCGGGATGAAGAGCCAGACCTGAGGCCTCCGCTGGAGCCTGCACCTGCCGCTCCGCACCTCAGCCTCAAGCAGAACACCCGTTACCTGATTCCGTTTAATGCCTGCGCGAGCTGTTGCAACAAACGATTCCTTAAGATCCACCGCGGCCTCAGGGCCGTGTGAACACCCAACCATCCGGTTTCACACGGGCACCTTTGAGCCCTCACGCAGGAGACGACACGTCATGCTGAGCTGGGACGAATTCGACAAAGAAGAAGAAGGCGAAGTAGCCACCAAAGGCGCCAACGCCGGCCACGCCACCGAAGCCAACATGGACCGCCTCGACGGCGCCGGCGCTGCCGCCGCCATCGAAGCCCGCGCCGTGACCGCCAATGACTCGGCCGCCATCGCGCGCGCCAAAGCTGCGCTGGACAAACTCGACGTCGCCGAAGGCCTCGCCGAGCTCGAAGGCTCCGC
>NZ_JAFCTN010000031.1:0-79440 GCF_049896045.1 Pseudomonas sp. PWP3-1b2 | reverse complement strand
GCATCACCTCGGTCTAACTGGCAGACCGAGGTGATGCCATCGCAGGCAAGCCAGCTCCCACATTTGTTTTGCATTTCTTCAGGTGGATTTGGATTTGTCCCACAGAGGCTGTAGGAAGGGTCTGGCAAGCGGGGTTCTGCCTTGTCTCGTTGCCTACAGATAAGCCAGAATCGCCCGGCTTGTGCGTCTGGATGGGCGTCTCTAAGGTTCTTCGGTCGCTGAATGTTCAGTGATCGGGTTTAGTAGCCCGTGGTGAGACGTACGGCAAATCTTCGGTCAGGACCTTCCTGAATTTGATGGTGGCTGTACGGAGGGCGCTTTCGAGCGCGCCGGTTGCGTCTCCCCGGTCTACTAACCTGCGTACAGCTGCCACCCTCCGTTTAGTAGCGGCGGGTTGCGGCTCTTGCTCGGAGACGAACCATGGTTAACCTTTATACCGTTGCACCTAACCTCCCCACCGAAACCCTCGTGCTCAACAGCTACGAGACCTTCTCGTCCGTGCGCACCTTATTACTCAACCTGTCCAACGACCTCACCGGCGAACACCGCGACGTGGCGCTAGCCATCCATCAACTAACTGAACTCGGCGTAATGCTGGTCGGCCAAATGATGGACCGCGAAGCCCCGCTGGCCTGAGGTTAAAACGCGATCAGTGTGGGAGCTGGCTTGCCTGCGATGGCATCACCTTGGTGTATCAGGCAAGCCGAGTTGTCTGCATCGCAGGCAAGCCAGCTCCCACACTGGTCAGCAGTGATCTTGAAATGTGTGTTAAATGCCTTGGCTGCGTAACCACGCCATCAACTGCGGCAACGGAAACGCCCCACTCTGGCGGGCCACCTCACGCCCGTTCTTGAACAGAATCAAACTGGGAATCGACCGAATCCCCAACTGCGCTGACAGCTGCTGATTCGCCTCACTGTCCAGCTTGGCCAACCGGCACTTGCCCTCCAACTGCCCAGCCGCCTGTTCAAACACCGGCGCAAACGACTTGCACGGGCCGCACCAGTCCGCCCACACATCCACCAGCAACGGCATATCGCCTTTGATCTGGCTGGCATAGTCGCCCTGTTTCAACTCAAAGGGCTTGTTCAGCAAAACGGGTTGCTTGCAGCGCCCACATTTCGGCGCATCGCCCAGGCGCTCGCCGGGGATGCGGTTTAGGCCGTTGCAATGCGGGCAGGGGATTACAAAAGGTTCGGACATGGTGGGCTTCTATGATGTGGCCAATGGATTCTATTTGGAGCCGGACTCAGGGTTTATCAAGGCGACTTATCCACTCACAGTTTCGCCAATGCTGATCTGAGTCGCGTATCTAAGCTGTCGGAGGCTGCTCCGTTTTGAGCCATTGGTCTGTTCATGGGTATAGCAAATTGCGATATTCAGAATTCGGGTTTAACCTTCATAGCAAGATGCGATAAGGACGTTGCATGCGAGTGATCAGCGAGAAAAGGATTTGGGAAGCAAAGGAAAAGTGGCCGCGTTCAGCAAGTGCATTAGATGAATGGTACCGCCGGATAAAGCGCAACAGTCCGGCTGACTTCGCTTCTATGAAAGGCATTTTTCCCGCAGCGGATAAAGTCGGGCAGCTTCATGTGTTCGACATTGGGGGAAACAAGCTGAGGCTAATAGCTTTCGTGCGGTACCAAAAGCAACGAATTTACATCAAGTATCTGTTAGATCACCGCGATTATGAACGGGACAACTGGAAGGAGAAAATCAGATGAGCGCACTCATTCGGCTCGCTGCTGAGCATTGGCAATTTGTTTCACCTTTACTGCGCAAGCCTAAAAACGAGGCAGATTACGATGAGCTGGTAACTGCTCTCGACGAACTGCTGGATCTGATCGGGGAGGACGAGTCAAATCCGCTGATGAGTCTGGTGGATATTCTCAGTGATTGGATTGAAGCCTACGATCATGAGCACCGCCCGATGCCCGTTGCCAGTGGTGCCGACGTGCTGCGCGCAATGATGCGCGAGCACGGCTTGAACCAGAGTGATCTGCCAGGTGTAGGCACACAGTCTGTTGTTTCGGAAATTTTGAGCGGTAAGCGTAAGCTCAACCTGCGGCAAATTCGGTGGCTGGCGGAGCGGTTTGGGGTGTCGGTTGAAACCTTTATTTGAGGTTTACGACGAACAACTGATCTCCAAATGCTTGCCCCAATCCGGCGGCCTTTGTGCGTATTGCTCCATACCCGGCTGTTCTTCAAACGGCTTGCTCAGCACTTCATGCAGCCGCCGCACTTCGCTGTAATCGCCTGACTCGGCAGCAGCGATGGCGTTCTGCGCCAGATAGTTACGCAGGATGTACAGCGGGTTCACCGCGTGCATCCGCGTGCGGCGTTGTTCTTCGCTGTAGTCGCCATCTCGCGCAACACGGGCCTTGTACAGTTCAGCCCAGGCATCAAACCCGGCAAGGTCGACAAAGTCATCGCGCAGACGCGCCACGGCCAGCGTCGCCGACTCGTCGCCCAGGCGCCGGAAGAACAGCGTGTAATCCACGCCACTGTTCTGCATCAGCTTCAATAACTGCTCGACCAGTTTCTGGTCATCGTCTTCAGCGGTGGTCAGCCCCAGGCGCCGACGCAACAGGTCCAGGTAGTGCGCTTGATACAGCGGCAGATAAAGGCCCAGCGCCTCTTTCAGCGCATCCACGCTGATAAAAGGCGTCAGCGCCTGCGCCAGCGCGCTGAGGTTCCACTGGCCGATCGGCACTTGATTGCTAAACGAGTAACGCCCTTCATGATCGGAATGGTTGCAGATGAAGTGCGCGTCAAAATCATCGAGAAACGCAAACGGCCCGAAGTCGAAGGTGATGCCGAGGATCGACATGTTGTCGGTGTTCATCACGCCATGGCAGAAGCCGTAAGCCTGCCATTTGGCGATCATTTCGGCATTGCGCTCGACAATTTCGCGGAACATCGCCAGGTAGGGTTCGGGCTGTTCGCGGCATTCGGGGTAGTGCAGGTTCAACACGTGTTTGGCCAGCTCGGCCTGCTGTTCGGGCTTTTTGGTGTAGTAGAAATACTCGAAATGCCCGAAGCGAATATGGCTGGGCGCCAGGCGCAGGACCATCGCGCCGCGTTCCTGTTTTTCGCGCCACACAGGCGTGCTGGAGCCGATCACGCACAAGGCGCGGCTGCTGGGGATGCCCAGCGCGTGCAGGGCTTCGGAGGCGAGAAATTCACGAATCGATGAACGCAGCACCGCGCGGCCGTCGCCCATGCGCGAGTACGGCGTCATCCCGGCGCCCTTGAGGTGCAGGTCCCAATGCTCGCCCGCCGCGTTGTACACCTCGCCGAGCAACAACCCACGGCCATCCCCCAGTTGTGGGGTGTAGCCGCCGAACTGATGCCCGGAATAAACCATCGCCCGCGGCTCCGCCTCGGCCCACAGCGTGTGCCCGCTGAACAGTTCGGCGAACACCGGCGTTTCGGCCACGGCCGGGTCGAGGTCGAGCAGGGCCATCGCGGCGTTGCTCGCCACCACCAGGCGCGGTTCGTCGAGGGGTTCTGGCAGTACGTGGGTTGAGAACGCGTCGCCCAGGCGTGCGAAGCGGTTGTCGAAGGTCAGTTCGTCGAGGGCTTTCACCGGCCATCTCCAGCAGAATGTCCGAGCATTCTGCTGGGGATAGACGCGTTAGTCGAGTTTGCTCGGCGGCGGTTCCGGCGCGTCCTCGACTTTACCGGCTGGCGGCTCAGGCACGTCGGGTTGCGGAGCAGGCCCGATGATGGTCTTGCGGTCATCCTCGGCAGGCACCAATTTGTATTCCTGCCCATTCATGTTCTTGAGGTACACCTCCATCTGCCGGAAGGAGATGTTGATGTGCTGTTTCTTGAACTCACTGTTGATATAGCGGTTGACCTCATCCAGCACCGGGTTGCGGTCACCCAGGTCGCGCACATGCATGCGCAGTTCGTGGTCGAGGGTGCTTTCGCCGAAGTTGAGGAAGTACACGTGGGGTTCCGGGTCTTTCAGGACCCGTGGGTTTTCCCTCGCGGCCTTGAGCAGCAATTCCTTGACCAGATCCAGGTCGGAACCGTAGTCCACGCCGAGTTTGAGCGTGACGCGGGTGATGGTGTCGGTCAGCGACCAGTTGATCAGTTGCCCGGTGATAAAGGTCTTGTTCGGGACAATGATGTCCTTGCGGTCGAAGTCAGTGATGGTCGTGGCGCGGATGCGGATTTTGCTCACCGTGCCCGACAGGTTGCCGATGGTGATGGTGTCGCCGATGCGCACCGGGCGTTCGAACAGGATCATGATGCCGGAGATAAAGTTGGCGAAGATCTCCTGCATCCCGAAGCCCAATCCTACCGACAGGGCCGCTACCAGCCATTGCAACTTGTCCCAGCTCACGCCGAGGGTGGACAGGGTGGAGACAAAGCCGACGCCGGCAATCACGTAGGACAGCAGCGTGGTGGTGGCGTAGGCGCTGCCTTGGGCCAGGTCCAGCTTGGACAGCACCAATACTTCAAGCAGACCCGGCAGGTTGCGCGCCAGGGCGAAGGTGATACCGATGATGATCAGTGCGCCGAGCATGTCACCGATGCTGATCGGCACCATGCTGATATTGGCGCCGGTGCCGCTGGTGTATTCGTAGAGGGTGACGTTGTCCAGGTAGGAAAATACCGAGATCAGGTCCGACCAGACCCAATACAGCGCGGCGATAAAGCCGCCCAGCAAGGCCAGGCGAATCAGGCGCATGGACTGTTCGTTGACCTGTTCGATATCCAGGGTCGGCTCTTCGATCACCGCTTCGCCATCGCCGGCTTCCTTGGCGGCCTGGCGTTTGGCCAGGGCGCGCGAATAGGCCAGGCGCCGTGCGGCAACCCCCAGGCCTCGCACGAAGGTGGCTTCGATCACCAGCCAGAACATCAGCAGGTACAGCGTGTTGATCAACCGGTCACTGAGTTTCAGCGCGGTGTAGTAATAGCCAAAGCACACGGCGATAAACAGGGCGACGGGCAGGGCGGTAAACAACAGGCCCATGGTTTTGCGAAACAGCGAGGCTTTTTCGTGGGTCGGGCTGTTCAGCAGCAAGCGGCCCAACAGCCAGGCCATCAGTGCGTAGCAAGTCAGTACCACGCCGATACCCAGCACGTCGTCGGCCAGCGCCGCCGGTTGGTGCTCGGCAATCGCCACCACGGCCACCAGGGCCAGCACTACCAGGCCGAGTTTGCGCACCCAGCCTTGCAGAAATTGGACTTGGGCCCTTTCCCAGCGGAAGTGCAATTCTGCCACGCCACCCTGTGCGAGGATCCGGTAGGCGGTATAGAACACCAGCCACGCCTGAGCCAATTGCAGCAATGCCGAGCCGAGGTTGGCGTTCTGCCCACGGGCGTCGATTTGCAGCGCGTAGCCGCACAGCGCCAGGCCCAGGGACACCGGCAGCGCCAGCAGGATATTGATCAGAATGGCCTGCGGCGTGTGCCACTGGCTGTCGCGCTTGAAGTGGCCGATGTCCAGGTGGACCTTGTTCAGGCGGTGGTACAGCGCTTTACGGCGCCACAGCAATGCGCCGATCAACAACAGCAACGGCAGGAACAGCAGCGGGCGCTGGGTCAGGCCGTCATACAGTTCGCTGACGCTGGAAGCCCACGGCAGCGTGGTGACTTGCTTGCTCAAATGCGCCGGGACGGTTTCCAGCCACTCGGTGTCCAGCGGCTTGTTGCTCGGGATCCAGAACATCTGTTCATCCAGCGTCGCGCGCAGGGTGGTCGCGGTGCTGAGCAGTTGTTTCTGGTTCAGTTGCAGGGTGATCGATTCGTTGAGCAGCGCGCTCAGTTCACGGCTCAGGCGCTCCAGCAGGTCGCTGCGGGTGATCGCCAGCTCCAGCAGGGTGCGGCGCAGCTGTGGGGTGACGTCTTCAGGCGGCTGGTTGGCCAGCAAGTTATCCACATAAGCGCTGGGCGAGCTAATCGACTCGCGCTGCTGATTGATCTCGAACTGGTACAGGCGAATATTGGCGATGTCGTCTGCCAGGTCGCGGTCCACGGTAAGGCGCGGCAGGGCCTGTTTCTGTTTATAGAGAATCTTGGAGAGCAACAGGCTGCCCCGCAGCACGTTGATTTGCTCGTCCAGGGCCGAGTCGCTCTGGGTCACGGTGTCCAGTTGTTGCTTGGTCTGCAGGTTTTTCTGGGTCAGGTCATTGAGGCGGTCGGTGCTTTTGAGCAGGTAATCGGACAGCTTCAGGTTGGCCGCGCTCTCGGTGGCCAAAAGGCTGCTGCCACCGGATTTTTGCGCTTCGATGGACTGCTGGGTGACTGTCTGCTGGGACTGCGCCAGGCGTTTCTGGTTGATCAGGGTTTGCAGGTCCTGGATCTCTTGTTCCAGGCGCGCGGTTTTCTCCACCACCAGGTCGTGCTGGCTGTTGCCCAGGTCTTGCAGTTGGCTGTTGCCGGCCAGTTCCTGGCGGCGCAGGGGGATCAGCGCGTTGAGGGCGGCCAGCTCGGCGTTCAACTGGTTGCGCTGGTCGGCACTGAGGGCCTTGCCATTGTCTTTGCCGGCCTTGAGGATCGAGTTGATCTGCTGGATGCGCGTCTGGCTGCTGCTGATTTCGGTCTGGGCGCGCTCGGGGCGGGTTTGCGCGGCGATGGTCAGGCTGTTGGCGTCGGCCAGTTCCTTTTGCAGGTCGCCTTGCTGGGTGCTGCGTTGCACCAGCAATTGCTCAAGCTGCGGCACCGGCAGCGTGGCGTAGCGTTGGGCCACCGGGACCACTTTGGTGGCCTTGAGCCGCACCAGTTCGCGCTGGTTGTCGGCGGTTTGGCGCGGCGCATCTTCCAGCTGGCGCTTGAGGTCGACGAGGCGCTGCTCGTAATCCTGCTGGTTACCCAGGTAGGTCAGGGTTTGCTGCAGGATCGCTTGCAGCGCCTTCATGTCGGCGTCGGGCAGCTTGCGGTCGGGCAGCTTGTCCAGGGTTTGCTGGATGGCGTCGGCGCTGGGCGGGTCGGCGGCGTATACGGAGCCGACGCAGAGGGTCAGGCCCAGCAGGGCAGTGGCAAAAAAGGTGCGCAGAATTGTCATGGATACCGGTCGAGCAAGGTGAAGAAGGTGGGGGGCGTGGCGCCACAGCCCCGCAGTTTAGAGGAAGAGTCCGGGGCCCGGGCGACTTCCTTCGGGGAATTTGACGCCGACTTTTCCGATCTTGTTCCCGTCCATGACCGCAACGGTCCACAGGGTGTTGTTCCACTCCACCTGGTCGCCGACAACGGGTGCGCCGCCGACTTTCTGGGTGATGAAGCGGCTCAATGGCATGTCCGGGTCGATGCCCTCGAGCTTGAGGCCATACAGGGCGGAAACCGCGCCCAGCTGGGCGTCACCTTCCAGTACGAAGTCGCCGAAGAAGCGCAAATCGAGGCCGCGTTGCGGTGCCTGGCTGAACAGTTTGCCCAGGGCCGGCAGGTTGTGTTCATGGCCGATTACGCAGAGCAGATCACCGACTTCCAACACCGTACTACCCGACGGATGGAGCAGTTGCTGGCCCCGGAACAGCGCGGCGATCCGCGTGCCTTCGGGCATTTTCAGCTCGCGCAGGGCCGCGCCGATGCACCATTTCTCGGCGCCCAGGCGGTAGACGAACAGCTCCCACTCGCTGGTGACGTGCACTTCCAGGGCCGCGCGGGAAATGGGCGCAGGGTCCGGCGGTACCGTCACTTTGAGCAGCTTGGCCACCCACGGCAGGCTCGTGCCCTGCACCAACAGCGACACCAGCACGATAAAGAACGCCAGGTTGAAGTACAGCTGCGCATGGGGCAGGCCGGCCATCAGCGGGAACACCGCCAGAATGATCGGGACCGCGCCGCGCAGACCGACCCAGGCGATAAAGGCTTTTTCGCGACCGTGGAACGCTTTGAAGGGCAGCAGGCCGACCATCACCGACAGCGGCCGCGCGAACAGAATCATCCACAGGGCGAGGCCCAATGCCGGCAGTGCAATGGGCAGTAAGTCGTGAGGGGTGACCAGCAGGCCCAGCACCAGGAACATGCCGATTTGCGCCAGCCAGGCCATGCCATCGAGCATATGCAAAATGCCGTGACGGCTGCGCACCGGGCGGTTGCCGATGACCAGGCCACATAAGTACACGGCGAGGAAGCCGCTGCCGTGCAGGGCGTTGGTCAGGGCGAACACGAACAGGCCGCCGGCGATTACCAGGATCGAGTAGAGGCCGGCGGCGAGGTTGATGCGGTTGACCATTTGCAGCATCAGCCAGCCGCCACCCAGACCGATGATGCCGCCGATGCCGAATTCGCGGATCAGGTGGGTCAGCAGGCTCCAGTGCAAGCCGGTTTGGCCGCTGGCGAGCATGTCGATGAGGGTGACGGTGAGGAACACCGCCATCGGGTCGTTGCTGCCGGATTCGATTTCCAGGCTGGCGGACACCCGTTCGTTCAGGCCCTTGCCGCCGAGCAGCGAGAATACCGCCGCGGCGTCTGTGGAGCCGACGATCGCGCCAATCAGCAAGCCTTGAATAATATTGAGGTTGAACAGCCAGGCCGCCGCCATGCCGGTGAGGCCGGTGGTGATCAACACCCCGACCGTGGCCAGCGATAACGCGGGCCAAAGTGCCACGCGAAAACTCGACACCCGCGTACGCAAGCCGCCGTCGAGCAGGATTACGGCCAGGGCGAGGTTGCCCACCAGGTAGGCGGTGGGGTAGTTATCAAAGATGATGCCGCCGCCGTCGACGCCGGCGATCATGCCCACGGCGAGGATGATCACCAGAATCGGGATGCCCAGCCGGGACGAAAGGGAACTCACCAGAATGCTCGCACTCACCAGCAACGCGCCGATCAAGAACAGGCTGTTGATGGTCGTCGCATTCAAAGGCAGTACTCCGGAAGCAGGGAAGACGAGGCGCAAACTGACCATGCAGTCTGCGTGCCAGCGATTCTAACCTGTTGAATTGCTGCGCTGTCAAAAAGCTTTTGTGGCAATACGCCAATCCAATGTGGGAGCTGGCTTGCCTGCGATGCATGCACCTCGGTGCGCCAGATTCACCGAGGAGATGCCATCGCAGGCAAGCCAGCTCCCACAGGGGAGAGGCGTTGTCAGTTAGAGGCGGAACCGTCCTACCATCCCGTTCAGGTCCACCGCCAGGCGCGACAGCTCGCTGCTCGCCGCGCTGGTCTGGCTGGCGCCCGTGGCCGATTGCACCGACAGATCACGGATATTCACCAGGTTGCGGTCCACTTCGCGCGCTACCTGCGCCTGCTCTTCCGCCGCGCTGGCGATGACCAGGTTGCGTTCGTTGATCTCAACAATCGCCGTGTTGATCGTCTCCAGCGACATCCCTGCGCCTTTGGCGATATTCAGCGTCGATTCCGCGCGTTCGGTGCTGTTGCGCATCGAATCCACCGCGTGTTCTGTGCCGGCCTGAATACTGCCGATCATCCGCTCGATCTCGCTGGTCGATTGCTGGGTGCGATGGGCAAGCGCGCGCACTTCATCAGCCACCACGGCAAACCCACGGCCTGCTTCACCCGCCCGCGCTGCTTCAATCGCCGCGTTCAAGGCCAGCAGGTTGGTCTGGTCGGCGAGGCCGCGAATCACGTCCAGCACCTTGCCGATATCGCGGGACTCATTGGCCAGGTCGCCAATCAAGGTGGCGGTGGCCTGCACGTCGCCGCTCATGCGTTCGATGGCGCTGACGGTTTCCTGCACCAGGTCGCGGCCATCGCCAGCCGAGGTGGTGGCGTTGCGCGACGCTTCGGAGGTGCTCACCGCATTGCGCGCGACTTCTTCGACGGCGCTGGTCATCTCGTTGACGGCGGTGGCGGCTTGTTCGATTTCGTTGTTTTGCTGGGTCAGGCCACGGGCGCTTTCGTCGGTGACAGCGTTCAGCTCTTCGGCGGCAGACGCCAGCTGGGTGGCCGAGCCAGCGATGCGTTGCAGGGTGTCGCGCAGCTTGTCCTGCATCTTGGCCATGGCGGCCAGCAAGCGGCCAGCTTCGTCGTTGCCTTCTACCTTGATCGGGCGCGTAAGGTTGCCTTCGGCGACTTCTTCAGCGGCTTCCAGTGCCAGGGAAATCGGCACGGTGATGCTGCGGGTCAGCAACCAGGCGAACAGCACGGTCAGTGCTGTGGCGATGATCAGCAGGCCCACGACAAGGCTGAAGGCAGAATCGTATTGATCCTTGGCGGCCTGATTGGTGGCCAGGGCCATCTTGCTGTTGATCTCCACCAAACGGTCCAACACGGCGTTGATCTTGTCGGAGTTGGCCAGCAATTCGGTATTGAGCAGCGTGCGCAGCTCATCCAGTTGGTTGGCGCTCGACAGCGCCTTCATGCGTTCTTCAATCTGGCGGTACTGGGTGAGCAATGGCAGGTATTCGTTATAGGCGGCGCGTTCTTCATCGCCGTCAATCAGCTTTTCGTACACCACTTGGGCGGCACGAATCTGCTGGTTGCGTGTTTCAAACGATTGCAGGGTTTTTTGCTGTACGTCCGGCTCGCGGTTGGTCAGCAGGCGGTAGGACAGCACGCGCAGACGCAGGGTCAACTGAGTGAATTCGTCCAGGGCGCGAATGCTCGGCACGCTGCTCAGGGTGATGTCGTCGGTGGCTGCGCGGATCTTGCTCATCTGATTCAAGGCAAACACACCGAGAAACAGCATCAGTGCGCCTATAAAAGCAAAGCCGAGGAACGCCCGCGGAGCGATATTCATATTACGTAGGGACATGCTGAGATCCTGCAAGGACCGCGATCCGTGCGGGCTTGAAATGAGAGTGTGTAATTTCTATCGGCCATGCGACTAAAGTCTTAAACCCGTGCGCGCTTTTGTCGCATCTGACGAGGGGTTTGGCCGATTCAGGAACCAGATGGGGTAAATGCAGTCACTAAGGCTCGAAAGTGCGGCCCGGCCCTTAAAAAACGGGCTGTACGCCAGGGATAACCCTGGCATCCGAGGTGAATATTCTTTATCGTCACCGCCCTTTGAAAAAGCCCGAGAAATCAAAATGTTAGAAGAATCCCTCAGCCAGCTTGAACAGCTTGTCAATGACCTCGTACAGCACAATCACGACCTGTTGAGCAGCAACGAATCCCTTAAGGCAGAACTGGCCCGCGCCAGGGATGAAAACGACAGCCTGCAACTGAACCTGATGGAGCAGGAAGAAAAGCACGGCGCCACCGCGGCGCGTATTCAAGCATTGGTTGAGCGCGTGAGCGCAGGGCCTGTCAGCGCATGAATGAAGGGATAAAGGTCGTTTCGATTCTCGGTGAGGATTACTCGATCAAGGCGCCGGAAGGGGAAGATCAAACCCTGCTGCACGCGGTGACCATGCTCAAGGCCTCCCTGGCCACCACCAAGAAAAAGTACCCGACCCTGATCGGTGACAAATTATTGGTACTGGCCGCCCTGAACCTGTGCGCCGAGCAAATCGAAATGAAAAAGCATCACCAGCAGGAACTCGACCGTTACCAAGAGCAAGTCAGCGCCACGGTCGACGTAATTTCCAAGGCGATCGGAACGCCTTAGGGGTTAGAACCACTCATCCTGCATACCGAGGCACGTGTCATCGCGTGCTTCAAGAATCGCCAGTTCGTGATGGCAGCTCGGTACTTCCCAGGTCAGGAAGTACCGGGCGGCCTGGAGCTTGCCTTTATAGAAGGCCACATCCGCCGCATTCCCCTTGGCCAGGCCCTCTTCGGCGCGTATTGCCTGTTCCAGCCAGCGCCAGCCAATCACCGTGTGCCCGAATACTTTCAGGTACAGCGCCGAATTCGCCAGGCTGCTGTTGACCTTGCCCTGAGCGAGATCCGTCAGCAGGCCAATCGTCACGCTTTGCACGCGGTTCACCAGTTGCTCCAGCGGCTCTCTTAATGCGCTCAGGCTTGGGTATTGCTGTGCCCGCGCGCCCGTTTCGGCGATCAGGCGAATCAGTTGTTTCAGCCCGGCACCACCGTTTTGCGCGAGCTTGCGCCCCAGCAAATCCAGGGACTGAATGCCGTGGGTGCCTTCATGAATCGGGTTCAAACGGTTGTCGCGGTAATACTGTTCCACCGGGTATTCACGGGTGTAGCCGTGGCCGCCGAGAATCTGGATCGCCAGTTCGTTGGCCTTGAGGCAGAACTCCGACGGCCAGGATTTGACGATGGGCGTGAGCAAGTCCAGCAGTTCGTGGGCTTGCTTGCGCTCTGCTTCACTTTCCAGTGTGGTGGTGTCGTCGAACAAGCGCGCGGCGTACAGCCCGAGATCGAATGAGCCTTCGACATAGGCTTTCTGGGTGAGCAGCATGCGCTTGATATCAGCGTGCTGAATAATCGACACCGGCGCGGTGCTCGGGTCTTTGCTGTCGGGCAGGCGGCCTTGCGGGCGTTCGCGGGCGTACTCCAGCGAGTACAGGTAGCCGGCGTAACCGAGCATCACCGCGCCCATGCCGACGCCGATGCGCGCCTCGTTCATCATCTGAAACATGCAGCTCAGGCCTTGATGCGGTTTGCCTACCAGATAGCCGACGCAGTGACCGTTATCGCCGAAATTAAGCGCGGTGGACGTGGTGCCACGCCAGCCCATCTTGTGAAACAGGCCCGCTAACAGCACGTCGTTGCGTTCGCCGAGGCTGCCGTCGTCGTTGACCAGGAACTTGGGCACGATAAACAGCGAGATGCCCTTCACCCCGGGCGGCGCGTCCGGCAGTTTGGCCAGCACCATGTGTACGATGTTTTCCGACAGCGAATGGTCGCCGCCGGAAATGAAGATCTTGTTGCCCTTGAGGCGATAGGAACCGTCAGCCGCCGGCTCTGCGCGTGTACGAATATCCGACAGAGATGAGCCTGCATGCGGCTCGGTCAGCGCCATGGTGCCGAAGAAACGGCCGTCGATCATCGGTTGCAGGAAGCGCTGTTTCTGCTCCTCGGTGCCGAAGCTTTCAATCAGGTTGGCGGCGCCCATGGTCAGGAACGGGTACGAGGTTGACGCGGCGTTGGCAGACTGAAAGTGTGCGAAGCAGGCTTGGGACAGCAACGTCGGCAATTGCATGCCGCCCGCTTCAAAGCTGCGGGCAGCATTGAGAAAGCCGGCTTCGAGAAAGGCGTCGACGGCAGGTTTGACTTCCGGAATGAGGATGGCCTTGCCATCTTCGTAGCGCGGCTCGTTTTCGTCGTTTTTGCGGTTGTGCGGCGCGAAGTACTTCTCGGCAATGCTGCGCGCGGTGCTGATGGCGGCATCGAAGGTTTCGCGATTGTGTTCGGCAAACCGCTCGCGCTGAGTCAGGCCCTCGGCATCGAGGACTTCGTACAGCTCGAAAGCCAGATTGCGGGAACTGAGCAGCGTCTCGGACATGGCGGCTTACCTGTGTGGGGATAGGCCTGAGTCTAAGTGCGCGAATAGAAGCTGGATAGCAAGATTGATTTGCGTGATGGAAGGGCAAAACGCGGGGAGGATGGTGTGAATGCAGTCAATGTGGGAGCTGGCTTGCCTGCGATAGCGGTGGGTCAGCAATAAAAATGTCGGCTGGCATTGCCCTATCGCAGGCAAGCCAGCTCCCACATTTTTTACCCTGTCTAATCAGTTAGCCGATGGTCATCAGGCTGGCGTTGCCGCCCGCAGCAGCCGTGTTAACACTCAACGCCCGCTCAATCACCAGGCGTTCCAGCGCAATCGCTGTCTCACCCTGCGACAAGCCATGCACCCCGACAATCGCACCACCACGCTGCGCCACTTGCTGGCACACCGCACGCAGTTGGTCGGAATCGCCGTGGTGCAGAACCGCGTCAAACACCACGTCGTCCTTGGTCCAGTCAGCCACGCGTTTGATCTTCGCCTGAATGTCCTTCGGCAAGCGTGAGAACAAGGCTTTGGTCAGGTCAGTTTCCGGCCATACCGCCGAACCGCCGACCGCCAATACTGCTGCCAACTGCGTTAACAAATCGCCTTCCACGTCCGCCAGGCACAACACGTGCTCGCGGGGCAGGATGGCATAGCTGTTGCGCTCGCCGGTCGGGCCAGCCAGTTGGCGGGTGATACCGCTTTGGGATTGCGCGGCGAATTGGCTGCACACGGCGCTCAGTTCGCTGAACTTATTGCTGTCGGCCCAGGTTTTCAGGGCGGTCAGCGGTTGGCTCATGGCGTCGCGCAGGCGCACGTCCGGTGCAGTCAGTTTGTCGCCGCGTAAGAAGGATTGCTCGATCGCATCCGTAGGACGTGTCGACAGCAAGCGGTACAGGTACAGCGGGCCACCGGCCTTCGGGCCCGTCCCCGACAACCCTTCGCCGCCAAACGGTTGCACGCCCACCACGGCACCCACAATGTTGCGGTTCACGTAGACGTTACCGGCATTGACGTTGTCGATTACCTTGGCGATGGTCTCGTCGATACGGGTATGCACGCCCAGGGTCAGGCCGTAGCCCGACGCGTTGATCTGGCCGATCAGATGATCGATCTCTTTGCGCTTGTAGCGCACCACGTGCAGCACCGGGCCGAAGATCTCGCGTTGCAGCTCGTCGAAGCTTTCCAGTTCGATCAGGGTGGGCATCACGAAGGTGCCGCGCTTGATCTCTTCGCCATCGGCAATTGCCACCTGATACACGTTGCGACCTTTGTCACGCATGGCCTGGATGTGTTTCTCGATGCCAGCCTTGGCTTCGGCGTCGATCACCGGGCCGATGTCTACCGACAAGCGCTCCGGGTTGCCCAAACGGCACTCAGCCATGGCGCCCTTGAGCATTTCGATCACACGGTCTGCCGAATCTTCCTGCAGGCACAGTACGCGCAATGCCGAGCAGCGCTGACCGGCGCTGTCGAAGGCCGACGACACCACGTCAATGACCACTTGTTCGGTCAGCGCCGAGGAGTCGACGATCATTGCGTTCTGGCCGCCGGTTTCGGCGATCAGTGGAATCGGACGGCCCTGGGCATCCAGGCGGCCGGCGACGTTGCGTTGCAGCAAACGCGCGACTTCGGTGGAGCCGGTAAACATCACGCCTTTGACGCGATCATCGCCGACCAAACGCGCGCCGACGCTTTCGCCTTGGCCTGGCAGCAGTTGCAGCACGCCTTGCGGAATACCGGCTTCCAGCAGGATGCGCACGGCTTGAGCGGCGACCAGTGGGGTCTGCTCGGCAGGCTTGGCCAGAACCGGGTTACCGGCGGCCAGTGCTGCAGCGACTTGACCGCTGAAAATGGCCAGCGGGAAGTTCCACGGGCTGATGCAGACCACCGGGCCCAGTGGGCGGTGGGCGTCGTTGGTGAAATCGTTGCGCGCCTGCACCGCGTAGTAGCGCAGGAAATCCACGGCTTCACGCACTTCGGCGATGGCGTTGGCGAAGGTTTTACCGGCTTCGCGGGCCAACAGGCCCATCAGCGGCTGGATTTCGCTTTCCATCAAATCGGCGGCGCGTTCCAGAATCGCGGCGCGCTCGGCGGGCGGGGTGGCCTGCCAGATCGGGCCAGCATTAATGGCGCACTGGATGGCGTTGTCGACGTCTTCAACCGTGGCTTCCTGCACATGGCCCACCACGTCACGCAAATCGGACGGGTTGAGCACCGGTGTGGCGGCTTCATTGCTGGAGGCGCAACCGAGCATTGGCGCGGCTTTCCAGTTGTTGTGCGCGGTCGCCAGCAGGGCGCAGGACAGCGACGCCAGACGGTGTTCGTTGGCCAGGTCGATGCCCGCCGAGTTGGCGCGGTCGCTGCCATACAGGTCGCGAGGCAGAGGGATACGCGGGTGCGGCAGGCCAAAGCCGCCTTCCAGCGTCGCCATCTGCTCGATGCTGGCCACTGGGTCGGCCACCAATTCCTGAATCGAGATGGACTGGTCGGCAATCCGGTTGACGAACGAGGTGTTCGCGCCGTTTTCCAGCAGGCGACGCACCAGATAAGCCAACAATGTTTCGTGAGTGCCGACTGGGGCGTACACGCGGCACGGACGGTTCAGCTTGCCTTCGGAGACTTTGCCTACAACCTGCTCGTACAGTGGTTCACCCATGCCGTGCAGGCACTGGAATTCGTACTGGCCGGGGTAATAGTTCTGACCGGCGATGTGGTAAATCGCCGACAAGGTATGGGCGTTGTGCGTGGCAAATTGCGGGTAGATAACTTCCGGCACCGACAGCAGTTTGCGTGCACAGGCGATGTAGGAAACGTCGGTGTACACCTTGCGGGTATAGACCGGGTAGCCTTCCAGGCCTTCGACCTGGGCGCGCTTGATTTCGCTGTCCCAGTAAGCGCCCTTTACCAGGCGGATCATCAGGCGATGGCGGCTGCGGCGCGCCAGGTCAATCACGTAGTCGATCACGTACGGGCAACGCTTCTGGTAAGCCTGGATCACGAAACCGATGCCGTTCCAGCCGGTCAGTTGCGGCTCGAAGCACAAGCGTTCCAGCAGGTCGAGCGACAGCTCCAGGCGGTCGGCTTCTTCGGCGTCGATGTTCAACCCGATGTCGTACTGCTTGGCCAGCAGGGTCAGAGACAGCAGGCGCGGGTACAGCTCATCCATCACGCGCTCGTACTGCGCACGGCTGTAACGCGGGTGCAGTGCCGACAGCTTGATGGAGATGCCCGGGCCTTCATAAATCCCACGGCCGTGTGAGGCTTTGCCGATGGAGTGAATGGCTTGTTCGTACGAGGCCAGGTACTTCTGAGCGTCGTGCTCAGTAAGTGCGGCTTCACCGAGCATGTCGTAGGAATAGCGGAAACCCTTGGCTTCGAACTTGCTCGCATTGGCCAGGGCTTCGGCGATGGTTTCGCCGGTGACGAACTGCTCGCCCATCAGGCGCATGGCCATGTCGACGCCCTTGCGGATCATCGGCTCGCCGCTCTTGCCGATGATGCGGCTCAGGGATGAGGTCAAGCCGGCTTCGTTATGGGTAGCGACCAGTTTGCCAGTCAGCAGCAGGCCCCAGGTGGCGGCATTGACGAACAGCGACGGGCTGTTGCCCAAATGCGGGTGCCAATTGCCAGTGCTGATCTTGTCGCGGATCAGCGCGTCACGAGTGCCTTTGTCCGGGATACGCAGCAGCGCTTCGGCGAGGCACATCAGCGCTACGCCTTCCTGGGAAGACAGCGAAAATTCCTGCAGCAGGCCCTGGACGATGCCTGCACGGCCGCCGGCGCTTTTCTGATTGCGCAGTTTTTCGGCGATCGAAGAGGCAAGCTTGTTGGTCGCTTCAGCCATTGCGGCGGGCAGACGCGCCTGCTCGATCAGCATCGGCACCACTTCCGGCTCCGGGCGACGGTAAGCGGCGGTGATCGAGGCACGCAGTACCGATTGCGGCAGGATGCTCTCGGCAAACTCCAGGAAACACTGGTGGGCGTGGTCGTTCTGCACCTCGCCTGCGTCTTCAGCGTCCTTGGTGCTCAAGCCATTGAGCTCGGTCAGGGTTGCACCACCCTCCAGTTTCTCCAGGTAATTGAAAATCGCCTGCTTGATCAGCCAGTGCGGCGTGCGATCAATGGAGGACGCGGCCGCCTTGAGGCGCTCGCGGGTTGGGTCGTCAAGTTTGACCCCAAGGGTGGTCGTTGCCATCTTTATTATCCTCATGGGTGCCACTACCGAGTGGCATCTGCTGGCAGCAAGATTAGCTTTGCGCATGAAGAGGTGCAACCGGGTGCAACCTTTTTATCCATGATAATTTTTGATGATGATCAGGCGGAATCATCAGAGCAGCCAAATCGGTCACACAATGGTGCAAATAGTTAGGTATTTCGCGAGGCTTGCTCCGAAAAGGAGCAAAAACAGGGTGTTTTCCGAAATTCGCTGCCGGGTGCAACTTAATCTCAAGAAACTGGTTGCACCTTATTTGCTTTGTTGAATAGCATTCGCGTCAAAGGTGCAACCATCCTTGCGGTTCGGTTCATCGGCTGGCGGCTTTCCTGGGGAAACGCCAGTCATAAATGCGCGGCACTCAGTTTCGTCTTCCCACGTAGCAGTGGTGGTCGTCTGACAGACCGTCGCCACATAAAAACAAAGCCAGGGCGTCACTCTTATGAGCGTTAGTAATCCAACCCTGATCACGTTTGTGATCTACATCGCAGCAATGGTACTGATCGGCTTCATGGCCTATCGCTCCACCAACAACCTTTCCGATTACATCCTGGGCGGTCGCAGCCTCGGCAGCGTGGTAACGGCCTTGTCGGCGGGTGCTTCGGACATGAGCGGCTGGTTGCTGATGGGGTTGCCAGGCGCTATCTACATGTCGGGCCTGTCGGAAAGCTGGATCGCCATCGGCCTGATCGTCGGCGCTTACCTGAACTGGTTGTTCGTGGCTGGCCGCCTGCGCGTGCAGACCGAGCACAACGGCGACGCCCTGACGCTGCCGGATTACTTCTCCAGCCGCTTCGAAGATAAAAGCGGCCTGCTGCGGATCATCTCTGCGGTGGTGATCCTGGTGTTCTTCACCATCTATTGCGCCTCCGGCATTGTCGCCGGTGCCCGTCTGTTTGAAAGCACCTTCGGCATGTCCTACGAGACCGCGCTGTGGGCCGGTGCAGCAGCGACGATTGCCTACACCTTCGTGGGTGGTTTCCTGGCCGTCAGCTGGACAGATACCGTACAAGCCACGCTGATGATCTTCGCGCTGATCCTCACGCCGATCATCGTGCTGTTGGCCACCGGTGGTGTTGACACTACCTTTCTGGCAATCGAAGCCAAGAACCCCGACAACTTCAACATGCTGAAAAACACCTCCTTCATCGGCATCATTTCGCTGATGGGCTGGGGGCTGGGTTACTTCGGCCAGCCGCACATCCTCGCCCGCTTCATGGCGGCGGATTCGGTGAAGTCGATCGCCAAGGCGCGCCGCATCTCCATGACCTGGATGATCCTGTGCCTGGGCGGCACCGTGGCCGTGGGCTTCTTTGGTATCGCCTACTTCTCGGCGCACCCGGAAGTGGCCGGCCCGGTTACCGAAAACCACGAGCGTGTGTTTATCGAGCTGGCCAAGCTGCTGTTCAACCCCTGGATTGCTGGCGTATTGCTGTCGGCCATTCTCGCCGCCGTGATGAGCACCCTGAGCTGCCAACTGCTGGTGTGCTCAAGCGCGTTGACCGAAGACTTCTACAAAACCTTCCTGCGCAAGAATGCCTCCCAGGTTGAACTGGTGTGGGTCGGTCGCTTGATGGTGTTGCTGGTGGCGCTGATCGCTATCGCCATGGCCGCCAACCCGGAAAACCGCGTACTCGGCCTGGTCAGCTACGCCTGGGCCGGTTTCGGCGCAGCGTTCGGCCCTGTGGTGCTGATCTCGGTGATGTGGAAAGGCATGACCCGCAACGGCGCACTCGCCGGCATCCTGGTCGGCGCGATCACCGTGATCGTGTGGAAGCACTTCTCGCTGCTGGGCCTGTACGAAATTATCCCAGGCTTTATCTTCGCCAGCCTGGCGATCTACTTCGTGAGCAAGCTGGGCGCACCGACTGCCGGCATGGTCGAGCGTTTTGATGCGGCGGAAACAGACTACAACCTCAACAAGTAATTTCCTCGGGTGCTGAGCGCCCGTTGAGTTAAAAAAAGGCCCGCGTCCTACGGATGGCGGGTCTTTTTTTGCGTGGGATTTAAGGCGGTCTGAAGAAAATTCCGACGCTTGTTTGTAGGGAATTACTGATTTGCTCTGGGCATGCTCAGGAGGGTGGAACAGTGGTGCAGAATCGGCCGCCTACTCCTCGCAGAGAAACACCGGATGTTCGCTCCTGCCAATCAAACTGCCTTTACCTTGACCCTCGATGGGGAACCCAGTGAACTCAAGGTGTTCGAGTTCAAGGGCGTCGAAACCATCAGCCAGCCCTATTGTTTTGACCTCCAACTGGTCAGCGAGCAGCCTGATCTCGACCTGGAGAGTTTGCTGCATCGTCAGGTTTACCTGGGCTTCGATGACCAAGGGCATGGCGTGCACGGCTTGGTCTACAAGGTGGCGCAGGGCGATTCCGGGCGGCGCCTGACGCGTTATCAGGTGAGTGTTGTGCCGCAATTGCAGTATTTGGCACACAGCAGCCACCAGCGCATTTTCCAGCACAAAACGGTGCCGCAGATTGTCGCGCAGGTGCTGGTGGGGCAGGGGATTCAGAGCAACCGATTTGAATTTCGCCTCAGCGGTACGTACCCCGTTCGCGAATACTGCGTGCAGTTCGGTGAGACCGATCTGGCGTTCATTCAGCGGCTGTGTGCCGAGTTGGGTATTCACTACCACTTTCAGCATTCGCCCGAAGGTCACCAGCTGGTGTTTGGCGATGACCAGACAGTATTCGCTCAGCCCGACCAGCCGACCCCTTACACGCCTGGCTCAGGGATGGTGGCGGATAATCCGGCGATCAAGCGTTTTGCCGTGCAAGTGCAGACTCGCACCACGGCGGTAAACCTGCGCGATTATGATTTTCGCAAGCCGCGCCTGGGGCTGGAAAGTGCAGTGGCCGGCGAGCAATTGCCGAACCTCGAAGAGCAGGATTACCCCGGCCGCTTCAGTGATCGGCCCCATGGCAAATACCTCGCCCAACGTGGGTTGGAGCGCCGCCGCAGTGACTACCGAATTGCCAGTGGCGAGGGCGATGAGCCGGCCCTTGTCACTGGTCGGTTCCTCAAGCTCAGTGGGCATTCACGTGAAGACTGGAATGACTTATGGCTGGTGACAGAAGTCACCCACGAAGGCAAGCAACCCCAAGTGTTGGAGGAGGCCGTCACCGAGGTCTCAGGCGGGGATTTTCATCAGGGCTATCGAAATGAGTTTGTCGCCGCGCCGTGGGATGTGATCTTCCGTCCGCCACTGCCTGAGCAGCCGCGCCCGACTATTTCGGGCTATCAGAACGCAGTCGTCACCGGGCCTGTCGACAGTGAAATTCACTGCGACGAATACGGCCGGGTCAACGTGCAGATGGCCTGGGACCGCGCCGGGAAGCACAACGACCATTCCAGCTGCTGGCTGCGCGTCGCCACCGCTTGGGCCCATGACCGCTATGGTTCGGTGCTCATTCCTCGCGTCGGCATGGAAGTGCTGGTGGGTTTCGTCAACGGTGACCTGGACATACCGCTGGTGGTCGGCTGCCTGCCCAACGCGGCCACGCCTGTGCCCCTCGACCTGCCGGCGAACAAGACCCGCAGCATCTTTCGCAGCCAAAGCACCCCGGGCGGCGGTGGCTACAACGAACTGCGCATCGAAGACCGCAAGGGCGCTGAAGAAATCTACCTGCGCGCCCAGCGCGATTGGACCCAGCATGTGTTGCATGACCAGCAGGTGCAGGTCGATAACGTGCGCCGCGTGAGCGTCGGAGGTGAGTCGCACCATGAGCTGCAAGGTGAAGAACAGCGCATCACCCATGGCAACCGCCTGACTGAGCTGAAGCAGGATGATCATTTGGTGGTCGGCGGTTCGCAGCAAACGCGCGCCGGGCGGACGATTCAGATTGGCGCCGGGCAAAGCGTGGTGATCGATGCGGGCGCCACGGTAACGATTCAGGCGGGCGGGCAGTCGATCACGCTGTCGGCCGGTGGAATTTTCAGCAGTGTGCCGATCCAGCTCGGTGGTGCGCCTGCTCCAGCAGCGTCGCCGCTGATGCCTGGGTTGAAGGAAAAGCTGCTGGCCGTTGTCCCGGCACCGCTGAGCCGCGTGCAGGTCGCCAGCCTGAAACGCAGCGCGCCGTTTTGCGAAGAGTGCGAGCGCTGTAAAAACGGACAGTGTGATCTCACGCAACATGCGGGTAAGGGCTCGGGAGCAACCGAAGTCGATCCTCATCGATCTTGAAAAGTTACACCTCAACACTTTCCGGGCTCAGGGCAATTTGCGAGGCGCAGAGTTTTTCGCCAACCGTCAGAAGTTACTAACTTAACTGGATAACAGTCTCGGGCCTCTGATGCGGAAAGGTGTTGGTATTGCCGATCACCCAAAGCTCAAAAGCGCATTGGGGATTTCCAGTCGTAGCCTGGTTCACCATTGGAGCAAAGCAGGAGTGTCAGGGGGGATTCCGGGGTACGCAACGCATATTCAAGGTGTGGCGCGGGCGAGTCAGTATATGAAAGTCGGCGGGTTTATTGGAATTGGACTAGGGGCATCAGCCTCGGCATTGAAGGTGAAGGAAACGTGTCGAGTGGGAAGTAAGGATGATTGTCAAAGAGTGAAATATACAGAAGGTGGCAATTTTGTCGGGAGCGCCGGTGGGGGCTGGTTAGGTGCTGCTTCCGCAGCAGCGGGTGCCGGCACAGTTTGTGCCGCTATAGGCGCAGGCACTGCTCTGGGTGGTGCGGGTGGGGCGTTAGCCGGAGAGAGGATCGGAGGTTTTATTTATGAGGGGGGGAAGCAATGAAAGGTGAGTTTTACGCGTTTTATATGTTGTGCTGGATAGGCGTATTCGTATGTATTTTTTTGACCTTCTTGGTTCAGGTTTATTTTTCTTATTCTAAAGTTAATAAAATATTGGAATGCTTAGGTGGTTCAAATTTTGTTTTAGGGCGTAGAAGTTTTCTAGGGAGAGGCTTTTTTAATAGGTCGTTTTTTGTGCTGGCGATTGCTGGGATGCTTGTGTTTCCTGAATTTCATATAAAAGACGGTGGGTTTACTCGTGAGGAGTTTAAAAACGTTCCTTACCGACTTAAATTTCAACTAAAGGCTCTGGTGTATGTTTTGTTTTTCTTGGTTGGGGGTTGTATCGCTTTGTGGTGTGTTGGTAAGTATATGGGGTGGCTTAAATGAGAGACTTCAGACACTTGAATACTAGTTGCCTGTTTTCCTGCATCTTATTGTGAAGGAGCGTTTTTCAATGCCGTTGCAGTTCATACCTCGTACGTGGCTGGCCCACAACCCGATTCAATCCACCGAAAATCTTTTCGCCATTTTCAGCACCGCCAGCGTTGCCAAGCCTTTGGACGCTTGGCGAACCCACGCCGCCGGGATGCCACCCCAACCAATCTGGGCAGGCACAGCCTACGCCGAGTGGAACGAGGTAATGCCCTACGTGGGCATCATCGAACCCGATAGCCCCTTCCTCGATTGGATAGCAGCGACCGAGGCGACAGACTGGGGCTGGTTGGCGGTATCGTCGAGCCCACTGGAAACGGTGGTAGCGCACCTGCAAAGCCTGACAAAGGTGTATTTGCCGGATGACCAGCAGGTGTTTTTGCGCTTCTGGGATGGCTCTCAGTTTCTGCCGATTTTGCAACAGCTGGGCGACGAGGCGGGAAAGGTGCTGCCAGTGTTCCAGCGCTATCTGATCAATGGCCAGCCGCTGACAGGGGCGACGGGCGCGGTCACGGCTGCCAAAACCAGCCCATGGTGGCGAGTAACTGCACCGTTACTGGACCACTTGGCTGAGCAGTCACCGCAAACCCTGATCGACAACCTGGTGCAATGGCTTGAAGAGCAACGTCCTGACTTGTACACAGCGTTTAAACCCGAAACCTTGCAGCACAAGGTCGCTTACTTTGCCCGCAGTGCGAAGGTCAGCCATGCAGCGTTATCCGCATTCCTGGCTTCAGAGGTGGGGTGAACCCTGCGCGTGGCAAGCCCGCTTACCACAACCCTGCACCTTTGCCCGCGCAGAAGGTAAACTTCGCCTCCTGCGCAGGAGCAATCATGAATTATCGTCACGCCTTTCACGCCGGCAACCACGCCGATGTCTTCAAACACCTGACCTTGACCCGCCTCATCGCTCTGATGTCGCGCAAGGAGCAGCCGTTCGCCTACCTCGACACCCACGCCGGGATCGGTTTGTACGACCTGCAGGGCGACCAGGCCAACCGCACCGGTGAATACCTGGAAGGCATCGCGCGCCTGTGGGGCCAGAGCGACCTGCCGCCACTGACCGCCGATTACATGCGTGTGCTGCACGAGATGAACCCGGATGGCCAGTTGCGTTACTACCCCGGCTCGCCGGAACTGGCGCGTCGCCTTACGCGTCCCCAGGACCGTGTGTTGCTCAATGAGAAGCACCCGGAAGACGGCGTGCTGCTCAAGGACAACATGAAGGGTGATCGTCGGGTCAAAGTGCACTTGGGCGAAGGCTGGCATGTGCCTCGCGCCATGCTGCCGGTGCCGGAAAAACGCGCGTTGATGCTGATTGATCCGCCGTTTGAAAAGCTCGACGAGATGCAGCGCTGTGCGGCGTCTCTCAAGGAAGCCGTCAGCCGTATGCGCCAGACGGTTGCGGCGATCTGGTACCCGGTGAAGGATCAGCGCATGCTGCGTCGTTTCTACCAGGACCTGGCCGGCACCGGTGCGCCGAAGTTGCTGCGCGTGGAATTGTTGGTGCACCCACTGGATACCCCAGACACCCTGACCGGCTCCGGACTGGCAATTGCCAACCCACCGTGGGGTCTGGAAGAGGAATTGCGTGAGCTGCTGCCGTGGCTGTCCAAAAAGCTTGGCCAGACCCAGGGCGGGTGGCAGATGGATTGGTTGATTGCCGAGTAATCCTGTCTAAAGCCGAACACAAACCTAATGTGGGAGCGGGCTTGCTCGCGAAGACGGAGCGTCAGTCTCTGAATTAGTCGACTGATACACCGCTTTCGCGAGCAAGCCCGCTCCCACATTTTGATTCGCGCCGATCTTAGATCGGGCAGGTCACACCGGTGCCGCCGATCCCGCAATAGCCCTGCGGATTCTTCGCCAGGTACTGCTGGTGATACGTCTCGGCGAAGTACACCGTCGGCGCTTCTTCGATTTCCGTGGTGATCACACCCAGCCCAGCCTTGGTCAATTCAGCTTGATAGGCCTCGGCACTCGCCTTCGCCGCCGCCAGTTGCTCCGGCGTGGTCGCGTAGATCACCGAGCGGTATTGGCTGCCGATATCGTTGCCCTGGCGCATGCCCTGAGTCGGGTTGTGCAGTTCCCAGAACATCTTCAGCAAGTCTTCGTATTTCACTTTTGCCTGGTCATACACCACCAGCACCACTTCGCTGTGGCCGGTCAGGCCCGAGCAGACTTCTTCGTACGTCGGGTTCGGCGTGTAGCCGCCGGCATAGCCGACCACCGTGCTGACTACGCCGTCGCGTTCCCAGAATTTGCGCTCTGCGCCCCAGAAGCAACCGAGGCCGAAAATGGCGAAGCCGACGTCATCCATGAAAGGGCCCAGCAACGGGTTGCCGTTGACGAAATGCGTCTCCGGCAAGGCCATCGGGGTTTCACGACCAGGCAAAGCTTGTTCTTGGGTAGGCAGCACGTTTTTGTTCACCAGAATTTCCGAGCGCAAGACCATGATCAGTCCTCTCAGTCAGATTGAGTTGGGTAAGTAATGAGTCAGACAGCCAGTGTGCCCGAGTGTTACAGCGCTGTCAGGCGATTGGCCCGCGTGGGTAGCGTTTGAGCTTCTCAAACAGCTCTGCGCCGGGGATTGGCCGGTCGAACAGATAGCCCTGGCCGACGTCGCAGCGATGCCGGCGCAGGAACGCCAGCTGTTCGGCGGTCTCGATGCCTTCGGCCACGACCTTGAGCTTGAGGTTGTGGGCCATGGCGATGACCGCCGAGGTGATTTCCATGTCGTCCTGGTTGTCCGGGATTTCGTGGATAAAGCTGCGATCGATCTTGATGATATCGATGGGGAATTTTTTCAAATAACTCAGCGACGAGTAGCCGGTGCCGAAGTCGTCCATGGCCAGGGTCAAGCCGAAGCTTTTCAGCTGATCCAGTTGCAGGCGCGTGTCTTCGGTGGCTTCCAGCAGCAGGCCTTCGGTCAGCTCCAGCTCCAGCAGGTTGGCTGGCAGCTGTTCTTCTTTGAGAATGGTGGCGATGGAGGCCACCAGGTCCGGGTCAGAGAACTGCTTGGGCGACAGGTTGATCGCCACCTGCAAATTACCCATGCCGCGAGCGCTCAGTTGCTTGCTCATGCGGCAGGCCTGGCGCGCGATCCATTTGCCAATCGGAATAATCAGCCCGGTTTCTTCAGCGACGCTGATGAACTGGTCGGGACGAATCATGCCCTTTTCCGGATGGTTCCAGCGCAACAGCGCTTCCATGCCGAGCAAGCGGCCACTGCGCAGGCACAACTTGGGCTGGTAGAACACGTCCAGCTCGTTCTGGGTCAGGGCGCGACGCAGGTTGTTTTCCACGAACAGCTTGTAACTGGCCTCGGCGTTCAACGCTTCGGTGAACACCTGCACCTGATGTTTGCCGTTGGCCTTGGCCTTGTGCAGGGCAAGACCTGCGTTGCGCATCAGGGTTTGCGGGTCTCGGCCATGCAATGGCGCGCAGGCCAGGCCCACGGAGCCGGTAACGCTGATCAACTGGTTGTCGACGAACATCGGTTTGTCGAGGGTCGCCAGTAATTGGCTGGCCACTTGCTGGCCCGTCTCAAGGTCGGTGTCATCCAGCAGCACCGCAAATTCGTTGCTGGCAAACCGCGCCAGGCTGCCGCTGGCACTCAGGCTGTTGCGCAGGCGTCGGGCCAGGCTGATCAGCAGTTTGTCGCCGGTCTGGTGGCCGAGGCTGTCGTTGATGCGCTTGAAGTTGTCGATATCCACCAGTAGCAGGCTGATCGGGCTGTCGCTGTCGCGGGCGAAGCGTTCATCGAGGTTGCGGATGAACGCCGGACGGTTGCCCAGGTTGGTCAGGTTGTCGGTGTAGGCCAGGCGCTCGATACGCTGCTGCGCCAGCTTGGTCTGGGTGATGTCTTCGTAGATGCCGATGTAATGGGTCAACTCGCGGTTGTCGCCATACACCTTGGAAATCGACAACTGGCCCCAGTAGGGTTCCAGGTTCTTGCGCCGGCTCTTGAATTCACCTTGCCAGCTGTTGCTTTTGGCCAGGGCGGACGGGGCGTCGAAGAGCAATTCGCTGAGGTTTTCCAGGGCCGGCAGTTGCGCCAGGCGATGGCCGTGGACTTCCTCGGCGGTGTATTGGGTGATCGCGGTGAAGCTGGGGTTGACGTACTCCACCACGCCGTCGCAATTGACCAGCAGAAAGGCGTTGGCACTTTGCTCCACCGCACGCTGGAACAGGTGCAGGGCGCTGGTGGCGGTGCGGCGGTTGTGGTTGTTGATCACTTGGGCGAACTGGTCCGCCAGCTCGCCGGCAAAGGCGATCTCATCCGACTGCCACGCGCGCGGCCTGCCGCTTTGCTCCAGGCACAACACGCCGACGACCTGGCCATCCACACGGATACTCGCATCAAGCATCGCGTGAACATCCTTGGCTCGCAGGCTCTCGGCCATTTCCCGGGTGCGCGGGTCGCGCAGTGCATGGGTGGCATCGATGGCGCGGCTCGAATGCAAGGCTTCCAGGTAATCGGGAAAGCCGCTCGCATCAATCGGTTCGGGCATATGGTGCTGTTGGTCATCGCGGTGGTAGGCCGAAATCGGCACCAGGCGCTGGCCTTCGAGGTTCCAGATGCTGGCGCAATCGATCTGGTAGATATCGCAGGCGCTGCGGGTGATCAGCTCGGCGGCTTCCTGCAGCGAATTGGGCATGGTGTAGCGCTGGCGCGCGAGCAACAGGATCAACTCCTGCTGGGCGCGGACGCGTTCCAGGTGCTGCAACTGTTCCTGCTGGGCGCGCTGGTTGAGTTCCAGGGCGATCTGCAGACGGCTGTTCTGGTTTTCCAGGTCGGCGGTGGGTGCCGCCGAGGGGGGTTCGCTGAACAGCCCGTCAACCACCATCAGGTAGCCGCGCACCAGGTGACGATTGTGTTGTTTATAGGCCTCGCCCATTTCCAGCAGGCTCAGCGGGCCATCGTTGGTGTGCAGGGTGTAGCGCACCAGGTAATGCGGGCTTTGAGCCAGTTGTTGCTGGATCGCATCGTGCAACTGATAGCGCGCCTGAGGCTCCATCAGGCTGGCGTAGGGCGTGCCGAGCAGGGCACACAGCTCCACCGCCGGCAGGCCGAATTGGCGCTCGCAATTGGGGTCGAGGTACAGCAGGGCCCAGCTTGCCTCATTCAGCCGCTCGAAACGCAGCATACCGAGGCGCGAAGGCACCGGTAACTGCGTCACTACCTCGGCCGCCATACGGGCGACATCGGGTTGGCTTTTCATGGGGGAAACTCGCTTGGGAAAATGCGCTCGGCGCCGGGTTCACACCCTCTTTACTGTCGCCTGCGGCAAGGTTGCATCATGCAGGACGCACTGACAAGAGAGAGTGAAGGCTAAGTGCTATATGGGTGTTATCGGCCGGGCGGGGGATTTCTACAGTCGGAGTGATGGAAGGTGTACAAACCTGTTTTGTGTGTCCAACAACCACCCAAAAAAAGCCCCGCCACAGGGCGGGGTTGAGGTACGAGCGTGGCGCTCGGAAATCGGTGGTGCCAGGCCTCCCCGATGAAAGGGAGGCCCGTTGTGGCTTACAGCAGGATGGTGCGGATGTCGTTCAGCAACTGGCTCAGACGCTGAGTAAAGCGCGCAGCTGCGGCGCCGTTGATCACACGGTGATCGTAGGACAGCGACAGTGGCAGCATCAGCTTTGGCTGGAACGCTTTACCGTCCCATACAGGCTGGATGGTTGCCTTGGAGACACCCAGGATCGCCACTTCCGGCGCGTTGACGATTGGCGTGAAGCCAGTGCCGCCAATGTGACCGAGGCTGGAGATGGTGAAGCAAGCGCCTTGCATGTCGTCGGCGGTGAGCTTCTTGTCGCGGGCCTTGGCAGCCAGCGCAGCCGCTTCGGCAGCGAGTTGCAGCAGGCTCTTCTGGTCGACGTTCTTGATGACCGGTACCAGCAGGCCATCCGGGGTGTCGACCGCAAAGCCGATGTTCACGTACTTCTTGCGAATGATCGCTTTGCCGCTTGGCGCCAGCGAACTGTTGAAGTCCGGCAGTTCCTTGAGCAGGTGCGCACAGGCCTTGAGCAGCAGTGGCAACACGGTCAGTTTCACGCCAGCCTTCTCGGCCACGGCTTTCTGCGCAACGCGGAAAGCTTCCAGGTCGGTAATGTCGGCCTGGTCGAACTGAGTCACGTGCGGAATGTTCAGCCAGCTCGCGTGCAGGCTCGACGCGCCGATTTGCATCAGGCGGGTCATCGGCACTTCTTCGGTTTCGCCGAACCGACTGAAGTCCACGGTGCGGATCGGCGGAATGCCCGAGCCACCGGTAGCGCCGCCTGAAGCCGGAGCTTCCTTGGCTTTCTGCATCATGGATTTGACGTAAACCTGCACGTCTTCCTTCAGCACGCGACCGTGAGGGCCAGTGGCCGACACAGCGTTCAGCTCAACGCCGAACTCACGGGCCAGCTGACGCACGGCAGGGCCGGCGTGAACCTTGGCACCGCTTGGCGCTGGAGCGGCAGCAGCAGGAGCCGGTGCGGCCTCGGCTTTTGCAGCCGGAGCCGAAGCCGGGGCAGCAGCAGCCGGTGCAGCTTCAGCTTTGGCCGCCGGTGCGGCGGCCGGTGCTGGAGCAGCAGCCGGTGCCGCGCCTTGTACTTTCAGCTTGAGGATGAAGTCGCCAGTGCCGACTTCGTCTTCCAGCTTGACCGCGATGCTTTCCACGACGCCGGCAGCCGGCGACGGGATTTCCATGGAGGCCTTGTCGGACTCCAGGGTGATCAGCGACTGGTCGGCTTCGACGGTATCGCCGACCTTGACCAGCAGCTCGATGATCTTGGCCTTGCCCGACGAGCCGATGTCCGGAACATGAATGTCCTGAACGGTGGCGGCGGCAGGTTCAGCCGCCGGAGCCGCAGGGGCCTCGGCGGCTTTTTCGGCAGGTTTTTCAGCCGGTGCAGCAGCGGCAGCCGGAGCCGCCGCAGGAGCTGCATCAGCAGCGCCTTCAATTTCCAGCTCCAGCAGTTCGTCGCCTTCTTTCAGGCGATCGCCCAGCTTCACTTTCAGGCTCTTGACCACGCCGGCTTTGGGAGCAGGGATTTCCATGCTCGCCTTGTCCGATTCCAGGGTCAGGATGCTCTGGTCGGCTTCGACGGTGTCGCCGACCTTCACAAACAGCTCGATTACTTCACCTTCACCGCTGCCGATGTCAGGTACGCGAATGAGTTCGCTCACAAAAAATCTCCTCAGCAGTCCAGTGGGTTGCGTTTTTCCGGGTTGATCCCGAACTTGACGATAGCGTCTGCTACCACCTTGGGTTCGATCTCACCACGGTCAGCCAAGGCTTCCAGGGCTGCCAACACCACGAAGTGACGGTCAACTTCGAAGAAGTGACGCAGCTTCTTGCGGCTGTCACTGCGGCCGAAACCGTCGGTGCCCAGGACTTTGAATTCCTTGGACGGGACCCACTGGCGAATTTGTTCAGCAAACAGTTTCATGTAGTCGGTGGATGCAATGACCGGACCCTTGCGGCCGTTCAGGCATTCTTCGACGTAGCTCAGTTGTGGCTTCTGACCCGGGTGCAGGCGGTTGTTGCGCTCGACGGCCAGGCCATCGCGACGCAGTTCGTTGAAGCTGGTAACGCTCCACACGTCAGCGCCCACGTTGAACTCGTCACGCAGGATCTTCGCCGCTTCACGCACTTCACGCAGGATGGTGCCGGAGCCCATCAGTTGCACGTGGTGCGCTGCTTCCTTGGTGTCTTCTTCGAGCAGGTACATGCCCTTGATGATGCCTTCCTCAACACCGGCCGGCATGGCAGGTTGCTGGTAGGACTCGTTCATCACGGTGATGTAGTAGAAAACGTCCTGCTGCTGTTCGGTCATCTTCTTCATGCCGTCCTGGATGATCACCGCCAGCTCATAGCCGTAGGTTGGATCAAAGGTGCGGCAGTTCGGGATGGTGGCAGCCAGGATGTGGCTGTGACCGTCTTCGTGTTGCAGGCCTTCGCCGTTCAGCGTGGTCCGCCCGGCAGTACCGCCGATCAGGAAGCCACGGGTACGGCTGTCGCCGGCTGCCCACGCCAGGTCGCCGATACGCTGGAAACCGAACATCGAGTAGAAGATGTAGAACGGCAGCATCGGCTGGTTGTGGCTGGAGTACGAAGTACCGGCTGCAATGAAGGAGCTCATGGCGCCCGCTTCGTTGATGCCTTCTTCGAGGATCTGGCCCTTCTTGTCTTCCTTGTAGAACATCACCTGGTCTTTATCGACTGGCTCGTAGAGCTGGCCGACGGAGGAGTAGATGCCCAACTGACGGAACATGCCTTCCATACCGAAGGTACGGGCTTCGTCCGGGATGATCGGGACGATGCGCGAACCGATTTCCTTGTCCTTGACCAGTTGCGCGAGGATCCGCACGAAGGCCATGGTGGTGGAGATTTCACGGTCGCCCGAGCCGTCCAGGATAGCCTTGAGGGTATCGAGTGGTGGCGTCGGGATGTCGAAGCTCTTGGCGCGGCGCTGCGGCACGAAACCGCCCAGTGCAGTGCGGCGCTCGGCCAGGTAACGGGCTTCGGCGCTGTTTGGCTCCGGCTTGAAGAACGGCAGGTTTTCCAGCTCTTCGTCCTTGACCGGGATGTCGAAGCGGTCGCGGAACAACTTCAGGCTGTCGACATCGACTTTCTTGGTGTTGTGCGCGGTGTTCTTCGCTTCGCCGGCACCGGTGCCATAACCCTTGATGGTCTTGGCCAGGATGACGGTCGGTTGTTCCTTGTGGTTGACCGCTTCGTGGTACGCCGCGTAGACCTTGTATGGGTCGTGGCCGCCACGGTTGAGTTTCCAGATCTCGTCGTCGGACAGATCAGCAACCATCGCCTTGAGTTCTGGCGTGTTGAAGAAGTGTTCACGTACAAACGCGCCGTCTTTGGCTTTGTAGTTCTGGTACTCGCCGTCGATGACTTCGTCCATGCGACGTTGCAGGATACCGTCGACGTCCTTGGCCAGCAGTGGGTCCCAGAAACGGCCCCAGATGACTTTGGTCACGTTCCACTGAGCACCGCGGAACACGCCTTCGAGTTCCTGGATGATCTTGCCGTTGCCGCGAACCGGGCCGTCGAGGCGCTGCAGGTTGCAGTTGATGACGAAGATCAGGTTGTCGAGTTTCTCGCGGCCAGCCAGGGAGATGGCGCCCAGGGATTCCGGCTCGTCACACTCGCCGTCGCCCAGGAAGCACCAGACTTTCTGCTTGCCTTCAGGGATGAAACCACGCGCTTCCAGGTACTTCATGAAGCGTGCCTGGTAGATCGCTTGAATTGGACCCAGACCCATGGAAACGGTCGGGAACTGCCAGAAGTCAGGCATCAGCCAAGGGTGCGGGTACGACGACAGGCCCTGACCGTCTACTTCCTGGCGGAAGTTGTTCATCTGGTCTTCAGTGATGCGGCCTTCCATGAACGCACGGGCGTAAACGCCTGGCGAGGTGTGGCCCTGGAAGTAGATCAGGTCGCCGCCGTGTTCGTCGGTCGGGGCCTGGAAGAAGTAGTTGAAGCCGATGTCGTACAGGGTTGCGCTGGAAGCGAAGCTGGAGATGTGACCGCCCAGGTCAGAATCTTTCAAGTTCGTGCGCATTACCATCGCCATGGCGTTCCAGCGTACCAGCGAGCGAATGCGGCGTTCCATGAACAGGTCGCCAGGCATGCGTGCTTCGTGGGTAACGGGGATGGTGTTGCGGTATGGCGTGGTGATGGCGTAAGGCAATTGCGAGCCGCTGCGGGTCGCGAGTTCGCCCATACGGGTCATCAGATAGTGCGCACGGTCTTCGCCTTCTTTGTCGAGAACCGATTCCAGGGCGTCCAGCCATTCCTGGGTTTCGACGGGATCGAGGTCTTGCATGGCTTGCTCCAGGGCGGAAAGGCTACCAGAATCGGTTGCCTGAGTTTGCGACTGGCCTTGTGGGCAGACGACATAAATTCTTGGATGGCCGAAGGTTGCTTCGGCGTCCTGTAGTTTTACTACAAATCGTCGGCCATTTCAGCCTTTCGAATGTATATACGAGTAGTAAAACTACACAAGACTGAGCGTATAACTCGGTCTGGCTGGTGAGCATAATCGTTATTGTTGATCATTTGCGAACAAGAAAAGGTGAAAGTTTAATGCTGGCTGCCAAGATAAATTTAATTTCAGCTATTTATCACCTTTGTTCGACAGTCCTTCACCAAGCGTGGTTCTTGCCCTTACGGCAACACGCCCTTCACGCGCCGATCAAGGATAGACCATGAGCCTCCCAACGCTGGCCGAACTGCCGGCCATTCTCTTGCCATTTGCCCAGCGGGCCGAGCAGTCATTTCGTGACGCAGTGGCCGCGCTGGACGACGATCATGGACTTTCTGCGTGGACGCCGCAACGGTGGGCCGACTTCGCCCGCGTGTGCGCCGCCAGTGATTTCGTGATTGAACAGAGCGTTCGTGACCCTTTGATGTTGCTTGAGCTGGTGGCGTGGGGCGAGCTGGACCGTGGCTTTGCGCCCGGCGAGCTGTGCAGCCAGATCTGCGGCGTCGTGCAACAGGCACAAACAGAAGATGAATTGGGCCGCGTATTGCGCCGCCAGCGCACCCGCCAGCAGGTGCGCATTATTTGGCGCGACCTGACCCGTCAAGCCGACCTGGTGCAAACCTGTCGTGACCTCTCCGACATGGCCGACGCCAGCATCGACCAAGCCTATCAATGGCTGTATGAGCGCCACTGCGTGCAATTCGGCACGCCCACCGGTCGGCGCAGCGGCGAAGCCCAGCACATGGTCATCCTCGGCATGGGCAAGCTCGGCGCGGTAGAGCTGAACCTGTCGTCCGACATCGACCTGATCTTTGCCTACCCCGAAGGGGGCGAAACGGTGGGCGTAAAGCGTGCACTGGATAACCAGGAATTTTTCATCAGGCTGGGTCAAAAACTGATCAAGTCCCTCGACCCGATGACCGTCGACGGCTTCGTGTTCCGCGTCGATATGCGCTTGCGCCCTTACGGCTCGGCCGGTGCCTTGGTGCTCAGCTTCAACGCGCTGGAACAGTACTATCAGGATCAGGGTCGCGATTGGGAACGCTACGCCATGATCAAGGCGCGCGTGGTCGCGGGCGATCAGGTGGCGGGTGCGCACCTGTTGGATATGTTGCGGCCGTTCGTTTACCGGCGTTACCTGGATTTCTCCGCCATCGAAGCACTGCGCACCATGAAGCAGTTGATTCAGCAGGAAGTGCGGCGCAAGGGCATGGCCGAAAACATCAAGCTGGGCTCGGGCGGCATTCGCGAGGTGGAATTTATCGCCCAGGCCTTCCAGCTGATTCACGGCGGTCGCGACCTCAGCCTGCAACAGCGCCCGTTACTTAAAGTACTTGGCATGCTGGAGGGCCAAGGTTATTTGCCGCCGGCGGTGATTGCCGAACTGCGCAATGGCTACGAATTCCTGCGCTACACCGAACACGCGATCCAGGCGATTGCCGACCGGCAGACGCAAATGCTCCCGGACAGCCCTGAAGACCAGGCGCGCATTGCCTTTATGTTGGGCTTTGCCGACTGGGCGGCCTTCCACGAGCGCCTGATGCACTGGCGTGGCCGGGTGAGCTGGCACTTTCGCCAAGTGATTGCCGACCCCGATGAAGAAGAGGGCGAAGAAAGCGAGTTGGTGGTGGGAGGCGAGTGGTTGCCGCTGTGGGAGGAGTCCCAGGACGAAGACGCTGCCTGTCGTCAATTGGCCGAAGGTGGTTTCAGCGACGCGCCCAAAGCCCTCAAAGCCCTGGCCGGCTTGCGCGTCAGCCCGCAATTGCGGGCCATGCAGCGCCTTGGGCGTGAGCGTCTGGATGCCTTTATCCCGCGCCTGCTGGCCCAGTCCGTGGAGCACGCCAACCCGGACCTTGTGCTGGAGCGCGTGTTGCCGCTTTTGGAGGCTGTCGCCCGGCGTTCCGCTTATCTGGTGCTGCTCACGGAAAACCCCGGCGCACTTCGCCGCCTTTTAACCCTGTGCGCCGCCAGCCCGTGGATTGCCGAACAGATCACCCGCTTCCCGCTGCTGCTTGATGAGTTGCTCAACGAAGGCCGCCTGTTCAAGCCACCCCTGGCGCCTGAGCTCGCCGCCGAACTGCGCGAGCGCCTGACGCGTATTCCTGAGGATGACCTTGAGCAGCAAATGGAAGCGCTGCGACACTTCAAACTGGCCCACCGCCTGCGTGTGGCCGCCTCGGAAATCGCCGGCAGCCTGCCGCTGATGAAAGTCAGCGACTACCTGACCTGGCTCGCCGAAGCCATCCTCGAACAAGTGCTGGCCCTGGCCTGGCGCCAGACCGTGGCGCGTTACGGCTCGCCGCAACGGTTGGACGGTAGCGTGTGCGACCCTGGGTTCATCATTGTCGGTTACGGCAAAGTCGGCGGCATCGAATTGGGCCATGGTTCGGACCTGGACCTGGTGTTTATCCACGACGGCGACCCTCAGGCTGAAACCGACGGCGCCAAGCCCATCGACGGCGCGCAGTTCTTCACGCGCCTGGGCCAGCGCATTATTCACCTGCTGACCACCCAGACCAACTCCGGCCAGCTCTATGAAGTGGACATGCGCCTGCGACCTTCCGGCGCCTCGGGCTTGCTGGTGAGTTCGCTTGGGGCGTTTGAGCGCTATCAACAAAATGAAGCCTGGACCTGGGAACATCAGGCCCTGATCCGCGCGCGGGTGTTGGTCGGTTGCGCGGACGTGGGCCATGCGTTTGAGCAAGTTCGCGCCAGGGTTTTGGGACGCGAGCGGGATTTGGCAACGCTGCGCCAGGAGGTCAGCGAGATGCGCGCCAAGATGCGTGACAACCTGGGTACCAAGAGCACGGCGGCCGGTACCGGCGCCAATGCTTTCGAGGCCACGGCAGCGTTCGACCTCAAGCAGGACGCCGGAGGTATCGTCGATATTGAATTTATGGTGCAATACGCGGCTTTGGCGTGGTCTGCCCACCATCCATCGTTGCTGCGCTACACCGACAATATCCGCATTCTGGAAGGCCTGGAGCAGGTGGGGTTGATGCCCGCCGCCGACGCCCATCTGTTGCGCGAGGTGTATAAGGCCTACCGTTCCGCCGCGCACCGCCAGGCCTTGCAAAACGAGGCCGGCACGGTTGCCGGGGACCAGTTTGCCGACGAGCGGCGCCAGGTGATGCGGGTCTGGAAGGAACTGGGGTTAAGTTGAAACTTGATTAAATGTGGGCGCGGGCTTGTGTGGGAGCTGGCTTGCCTGCGATGCAGACACCTCGGTTTATCAGTGGCACCGAGTCGATGCAATCGCAGGCAAGCCAGCTCCCACATCAACAGGCTCCCACACAACACTGTTACCGGGCTAACCGTGACCTACAGTCATTATCGAGGCGGGGAGGCATTAGCCTCCCCGTATCGTTTGTGGAAACTACATGAATATTCTGATCGTTGGGCCCAGCTGGGTCGGTGACATGGTGATGGCACAGACACTGTTTCAGTGCCTGCGCATGCGCTATCCAGACTGCCAGATCGACGTGCTCGCCCCCGAGTGGAGCCGGCCGATCCTTGAGCGCATGCCCGAAGTGCGTCAGGCCTTGAGCTTTCCGCTCGGCCACGGCGCGCTTGAGCTGGCGACCCGTCGTCGCATCGGTAAATCCCTGGCCGGCCAATACGACCAGGCGATCCTGTTGCCCAACTCGCTCAAGTCGGCGCTGGTGCCGTATTTTGCCGGCATCCCCAAGCGCACCGGCTGGCGCGGCGAGTTTCGTTACATCCTGCTCAACGACGTGCGCACGCTGGACAAGACGCGCTACCCGCTGATGATCGAACGCTTCATGGCCCTGGCCTACGCGCCGGGTGCCGAGTTGCCCACGCCTTACCCGCGCCCCAGCCTGCAAATCGACCCGGTGAGCCGCGATGCGGCCCTGGCCAAGTTCGGTTTGATGCTCGATCGCCCGGTAATGGCGCTGTGCCCGGGCGCCGAGTTTGGCGAGTCCAAACGCTGGCCGTCGGAGCACTACGCCAAAGTCGCCGAAGCGAAGATTCGCGAAGGTTGGCAGGTGTGGCTGTTCGGTTCGAAGAAAGATCACCCGGTGGGCGAAGACATCCGCCAGCGCCTGATTCCCGGCCTGCGTGAAGAAGCGGTGAACCTCAGTGGTGACACTTCGCTGGCCGAAGCGATTGATTTGCTGTCCTGCGCCGACTCGGTGGTGTCCAACGACTCCGGCCTGATGCACGTTGCGGCGGCCCTGAATCGCCCATTGGTGGCGGTGTACGGCTCCACGTCGCCGGGTTTCACCCCGCCGTTGGCCGACAAGGTTGAAGTGGTGCGCCTCGGGCTTGAGTGCAGCCCGTGTTTTGAGCGCACCTGTCGTTTCGGCCACTACAACTGCATGCGCCAATTATTGCCGCAGCCGGTAAATGAAGCCTTGCAGCGGTTGCAGGGCACTGCGGTCGAGGTTCGATAGTTTTGCGCGTACTGGTAATCAAGACCTCATCCCTGGGCGACGTGATCCACGCCTTGCCGGCCCTGACCGACGCCGCGCGGGCGATCCCCGGCATTCGCTTTGACTGGGTGGTGGAAGAAGGCTTTGCCGAAATTCCGACCTGGCACCCGGCGGTGGACCAGGTGATCCCGGTGGCGATTCGTCGCTGGCGCAAAAACATCTGGCAGACGCTCAAGAGTGGCGAGTGGCGACGTTTTAAACAGCGCATCCAGTCGACCAAATACGACCTGGTGATCGACGCCCAAGGCCTGCTGAAAAGCGCCTGGCTGACGCGTTATGTGCGTGCGCCGGTGGCGGGCTTCGATAAAAACTCGGCCCGTGAGCCGATCGCCGCACGCTTTTATTCCCGTCGCTTGGCCGTCGCCCGTGGGCAGCACGCCGTGGAGCGTTTGCGCCAGCTGTTCGCCGTCGCCCTCGGTTATGACCTGCCCAAAGCCCTGGGCGACTATGGTTTGAGCGTGGATAAACTGCTCGGCCTGCCGCCAAAGAAGCCCTTCGTACTGCTGCTGCACGGCACCACCTGGGACACCAAGCATTGGCCCGAAGCCTACTGGCGCGAGCTGGCCGAGCGCATGGGCAGCCTGGGTGTAGACGTGAAGTTGCCGTGGGGCAATGCCGCCGAAAAAGCCCGCGCCGAGCGCCTGGCCCAAGGCCTGCCAAACGCCGAAGTGCTGCCCAAATTGAACCTGGCTGGCGTGGCCCGTGTATTGGCGGGCGCGCGTGCCTGTGTGGCCGTGGACACCGGTCTCGGCCACTTGGCCGCTGCTCTGGATGTGCCGACCATTTCCCTGTTTGGCCCGACCAACCCGGGCCTCACCGGCGCCTACGGCAAGGGCCAGATTCACCTGGCCAGCGATTTTCCGTGCGCGCCGTGCCTGCAAAAGCACTGTACCTATCAACCAACGGCCGACGACCTGCGTCGGTTCGACATCAAGCGCGAGTCGCCGCTGTGCTTCACGCGCCTGAACCCTGAGCGTGTGGCAAGCCGACTGAGCACGTTGTTACTGGCTGAGGAGCTGCACTGATGCAACTGGCTTTTGTGTTGTACAAATATTTTCCCTTCGGTGGCCTGCAGCGCGACTTCATGCGCATCGCCCTGGAGTGTCAGAAGCGCGGGCATCAGATTCGTGTCTACACGCTGATCTGGGAAGGCGACATCCCGCCCGGCTTCGAAGTGCTGGTGGCGCCGGTCAAGGCGTTCTTCAACCATCGGCGCAACGAAAAACTCAGCGCCTGGATGGAAGCCGACCTGGCCAAACGCCCGGTGGACCGCCTGATTGGCTTCAACAAGATGCCCGGCCTGGACGTGTACTACGCCGCCGACGGCTGCTTTGAAGACAAGGCGCAAAACCTGCGCCATTCGCTGTACCGCTACTTTGGCCGCTACAAGCACTTTGCCGACTACGAGCGCGCAGTGTTTGCCAAGGATGCCAAGACCGAAGTCTTGATGATCTCCGAAGTGCAGCAGCCGCTGTTTATCAAGCATTACGACACGCCGCTGGAGCGCTTCCACCTGCTGCCGCCGGGCATCGCACAAGACCGCCGCGCGCCGCCCGATGCGGCCGAGATTCGCGCGGGGTTCCGCAAGGAATTCAACCTGCGCGACGACGAGCTGCTGCTGGTGCAAATCGGCTCGGGTTTCAAGACCAAGGGCGTCGACCGCAGCCTCAAGGCCGTGGCCGCGCTGCCGGCGGAATTGAAAAAGCGCACGCGTCTGTTTGTAATTGGCCAGGACGACCCCAAAGTATTCCAACTGCAGAGCGCCACATTGGGGCTGGGCGATAACGTGCAGTTCCTCAAGGGGCGCAGTGATATCCCGCGTTTTCTGTTGGGCGCCGACCTGTTGATCCACCCGGCATACAACGAAAACACCGGCACCGTGTTGCTTGAAGCCGTGGTAGCCGGGCTGCCGGTGCTGGTCTCGGCGGTGTGCGGTTACGCGCACTACATCACCGAGGCCGACAGCGGCCTGGTGCTGGATGAGCCGTTCGAGCAGGCGCAGCTCAATCAGTACCTGACGCAGATGCTTTCCGACACCTCACAGCGCGTGGCCTGGGGCCGCAATGGGTTGGCCTTCGCCGAGACGGCCGACCTCTACAGCATGCCGCAGCACGCGGCGGATGTGATTCTGGCGGAGCCAAAACGATGAAGTTGATTCTTGCCGAACCGTTCAAGACTTTATGGGCCGGGCGTGACGCCTTTGCCGAAGTCGAAAAACTGCAAGGCCAGGTGTTTCGTGAACTGGCGGCGCGCCGCACCTTGCGCACCGAGGTGGATGGCCGTGCGTATTTCGTGAAAATTCACCGTGGCATCGGTTGGGCGGAAATCTTCAAGAACCTGATCACGGCCAAATTGCCCGTGCTGGGCGCCGGCCTGGAATGGGATGCCATTCACCGCTTGCAGGAAATCGGCGTGCCGACCATGACCGGCGTGGCCTTCGGCGAAAAAGGCAGCAACCCGGCGGACCAGCACTCGTTCATCATCACCGAAGAGCTGGCCCCGACCATCAGCCTGGAAGACCTGACCGTCAACTGGCCAGCCGAGCCGCCGCCCCTTGCGTTGCGCCATGCGCTGACGGACGAACTGGCGCGCATGGTTGGCGACATGCACCGTGGCGGTGTGAACCACCGCGATTGCTACCTGTGCCACTTCCTGCTGGACACGTCCAAACCGATCGACGCCCGCGACATCAAGCTGTCGGTGATTGACCTGCATCGCGCCCAGATGCGTGCCCACTTGCCGCTGCGCTGGCGCGACAAAGATTTGTCTGCGCTGTACTACTCGGCGCTGGAAATCGGCCTGACCCGGCGGGACAAGTTCCGCTTCCTCAAAGGCTATTTCCGTCAGCCATTGCGCCAGATCCTCGCCGAGCAGTCGGCGTCCTTGAGCCTGTTGCAGCGCAAGGCCGACAAGCTGTATGCGCGCAAGCAGCGCCTGGGAGATGCGATCTGATGGCGGGTTGGAACCTGGAACCTGCTTACACCGCGTTGGCGGATGATTTCGGCAGCCTGGAGGCGGTGTTCGCCCTGCAAGGCGAGCGGCTGACTCGCGACCCGCTGTCGGAAGTGATCCGCGTGGAGCGTGGCGGGATCCATTACTACGTCAAGCGCTACGTCGGCGCCGGCAAAGGCCTTCGCCGCTACCTGGGCAAGCCGCGCGTCAAGTCCGAGTGGCAGAACCTCAAGCGTTTTGCCAAGTGGGGCATTCCCACCGCAGACGTGGTCGCCTGGGGCCTGGAGCGCAAGGGCCTGGCGTATCACCGCGGCGCGATGATCACCCGTGAATTGCCGAAAACCGAAGACCTGTCGGCACTCGCCGGCCGCCACGACGCCCGTCTGAAAGACCCCAAATGGGTCAATGCGATCAGCCGTCAGCTCGCCGAATACACGCGCACGATGCACGAGCATCGCTTCACTCATAACGACTTGAAGTGGCGCAACCTGCTGGTCGATGACCATCAGACGCTGTACCTGATCGATTGCCCCAACGGTGATTTCTGGCGTGGCTTCTGGCTCAAGTACCGGATTACCAAGGACCTAGCCTGCCTGGACAAAGTCGCCAAGTATCACTTGTCGGCCACCCAGCGCTTGCGTTTCTACCTGCAATATCGCCAACGCCCACACCTGTCGGCGGCGGACAAACAGCGAATTCGCCACGTGGTGAAGTTTTTCGAGGGACGCGAATGAGTGATTTCCTGGCGGCCGAAGACCGCGCTCTGCTTGAGCGCCACGGCCTCGCAACCTTCGACGCCCTGTGGGCTCGGCAACTGGACGCGGTGGACGAACCCAATACCAGCGAAGGCGGCTGGAGCAGCGTGTTTCGCCTGGAGCTTGAAGGCCAGGGGTACTACCTCAAACGCCAGAGCAACTACCTGACGCGCAGCTTGCACAGGCCGTTTGGCGAGCCCACGTTCGCCCGCGAATTTCGCAATATCAGCCGTTACCAGACGCTCGGTATTCCCGCGTTGCAGGCCGCGTTTTTCGGTGAGCGCAAGGTCAGCGGCGAGCGCCGCGCGATGCTGCTGACCCGTGCCCTGGACGGCTGGAATGATCTGGATTCGTTGCTGGAGCAATGGTCGCAACTGAGCGACGCCCAGCACCGCGCGATCCTGCTGGCGTGCGGCAAGCTGGCCCGCGACCTTCACCGCGTGGGGCAGGTGCACGGCTGTTTTTACCCCAAGCATATTTTCCTGCAGGCGGCCGGTGCGGGTTATGCCGCGCGGTTGATCGACCTGGAGAAAACCCGACCACTGTTGTTTGGCTGGCGTGATCGAGTCAAAGACCTGGAGCCACTGCTGCGCCGTGCGCCGCAGTGGACGGACGCGCACATTCGGCAATTGCTGGCCGCTTACATTGAACAGCCTGAGGACAGCGCGCTGGTGGATGTCTGGCACCGCCGCCTGACGGCCCGTCGCAGCCAAAAGGGGAAACGCTGATGCGTTTATCCGCACTGAAAAACGCCGGGCGCACACCCGATCTGCCCCTGACCCTGGAACTGGCGGATGCCGCCGGCACAGGGCAATTGCAACTGCTCAGCCTGCTGCGCGTATTGCCGGGCGAGCGCTACGTCGGCGCCGCCGTCTGGCGCGGTCGCCCGGTGCTGGCCAAGTTGCTGGTGGGCGGCAAAGCCGCACGGCATTTTCAGCGTGAACTCACTGGCGTCCGGCTGCTGGCCGAGCAAGGGCTGACCACGCCGCAGTTGCTGGCCGATGGCTTGGAGGAAGGCGAGGGCGGCTGGCTGCTGTTCGACTTTATTGAAGGCGCCAAAAGCCTTGCCGATGCCTGGCAGGCAGTCGAAGGGCTGCCGCCGCTGGCAGACGAACAAACCGCCGTACTTGCCGAAGCACTCGGTGCGATTGCGCAGATGCACGCCAAAGGGCTGTGGCAGGAAGACTTGCACCTGGACAACCTGCTGCGTCAGGACGGCATGTTGTACCTGATCGACGGCGCGGGTATTCGCGTTGAAGAGGCGGGTAAGCCGCTTTCGCGTAACCGCGTGCTGGAAAACCTCGGTGTGTTTTTTGCCCAGTTGCCAAAAAATCTTGAGCCGTTTACCGAAGAACTGTTGGTGTATTACCTGCTGAGCAACGGTGAGCATGCGTTGCCGCTGGAAGCCCTGGAAAAGCAGGTGCGTAAAGTCAGCGCCTGGCGTTTGAAGGACTTTCTGAGCAAGGTTGGCCGTGAATGCACGCTGTTCAGCGTGGTGCGTGGTGCCTTTGGCTTGCGTGCGATTCGGCGTGAGGAAGTGGCGGCGATGTTGCCGGCGCTGGCGCAGGCAGATGCATTGCTCGATCAGGGGCATTTGTACAAGACCGGCGGTGCGGCGACGGTGGCCAGGGTTGAAGTCGCGGGGCGGCCGTTGGTGATCAAGCGCTATAACATCAAGGGGTTTGCCCATTGGCTCAAGCGGTTCTGGCGGCCGAGCCGGGCCTGGCATTCTTGGTGTGAGGGTAATCGTCTGGCGTTTTTGGGGATTGCTACGCCCACGCCGTTGGCGGTACTGGAGAAGCGCTTTTTGTGGCTGCGCAGTCGGGCTTATCTGGTGACTGAGTATTTGCCGGGGCCGGATATTATTGAGCGGTTTGCGCCTTACGTTGAAAGTGGGGAGGCACCGGAGGCTGAATTGGTGGCGTTGGATCAGCTGTTTGCGCAGTTGATTCGGGAGCGGATCAGTCATGGGGATTTCAAGGGGCATAACCTGTTTTGGGCGGGGGATCGGTGGTCCTTGATTGATCTGGATGCCATGTGTCATCACGGGTCTTTGGCTGGATTTGCGCCTGCGTATGTCCGGGATCGGGCGCGGTTTATGCGTAATTGGCCGGTCGGGAGCGCGCTGTATCAGGTGATTGATCAGCGGTTGCCTTTGGCGGTTGGTTGAGTACATATCCGTTGCTGTGGTAACGGCTAACCCGGCGTCCTGCCGGGTTAGTGGTTGAATCAGAAGCGCTGTTTTTTCCAGAGCAGATTGCGTTCTCCCAGACAAAATGGAGATCCACTGTGGGAGCGGGCTTGCTCGCGAATGCGGTGTATCAGCCACCACATTCATCACTGACCCATCGCCTTCGCGAGCAAGCCCGCTCCAACAGTTTTGACCGAGTAAGACCTCATCATCTCCATACACAAGCCAGCTCCCACAAAAAAGCCAGCCCCACACCGAGCCACAGCGAGGTGTCGAGTGGTGGGGCACAGACCTTTTGGTTACTTTTGGCTGGGCCGGCTTCCGGGCGTTTGCCAAAAGTGACCCGCTGTAAGAGCGGAACCATAAGCCGCCATCACGCAATAACGGATATGCCCCCACAACTGTTGCCTGAACAACAGCAATCAAGCAGTTCATACACAATTGCGACATGCCGCCCATTCTAGAATGTTTATATCTACATGATTTTTATAAAGAAAAATCCTGGCACGAGCTCTGCAATACCCCTGGCCAACCCCTTCCCCAGGTCGCCCAGCGGAGCCCCATATGCCCTCCACCCCCAACACACTTTCCCGTTTAATCTATCTAAGCGCCGCACTGCTCCTGGGCCACGCGACCCTCTCTCAGGCCACTGAAGACACCACCACCGTCCCCTCACTCGCCGGCAAGCGCATCGCCGTCAGCATGACCGGCACCAGTCACTATTTCGACATCAAAGCCTTCCAGGCCCAGGTCGACGAAATCAAACGCCTGGGTGGCACCCCGATCACCCTCGACGCCGGGCGTAACGACAAAAACCTCGTCACCCAACTGCAAACCGTCGTCACCCAAAAGCCCGACGCCGTCATCCAGACCCTCGGCACCCTCAGCGTTATCGACCCCTGGCTCAAGCGCATCAGCAAGGCCGGCATCCCGCTGTTCACCATCGACGCCCCGTCGCAATACAGCCTCAACAACACCACCTCCGACAACGTCGCCACCGGCAAGGAACTGGCCGAGCAACTGATCAAGGACGCTGACGGCAAAGGCAAGATCCTGGTGTTCAACGGCTTCTACGGCGTGCCCGTCTGCGCGATCCGCTACGACCAGTTAAAGCTCGCGCTCAAGGACCATCCGCAACTGGAAATCATCCAGCCCGAGCTGCGCGACGTAATCCCCAACACCGTGCAAGACGCCTATTCCCAAGTGTCGGCCTTGCTCAACAAGTACCCGAAGGGCAGCGTCTCGGCGATCTGGTCGGCGTGGGATATTCCGCAGTTGGGCGCGAGCAAGGCGTTGATCGATGCCAAGCGCACCGAGATCAAAACCTACGGCGTCGATGGCACCCCGGAAGTGTTGGCGCTGCTCGGCCAGGCGGACTCGCCGGTTGGCGCGGTAGTGGCGCAGCAACCGGCGTTGATCGGCAAAACCGCCGTGCAGAACGTCGCACACTACCTCGCCGGTCAGCGCGATTTGCCGAAGGAAACCCACGTGGCGACCTTGCTGACCACCGCCGCCAACCTGGCGCAGGTTCAGCAATTGCGGGGTGACTGATGACAGCGTTGCACCTGCAGCATCTGCACAAACGCTTTGGCGCCACACGGGCGCTGGATGACGCAAGCCTCAAGGTCGAGCGCGGCACCATTCACGGGCTGGTCGGTGAAAACGGCGCGGGCAAGTCGACCTTGATCAAGATTCTCGCCGGTATCCACAAGGCTGATGCCGGACAGGTGAGTATCGACGGCCAGGCCTATGCCTCGCTGTCGCCGCGCCAGGTGGACGGGCTGGGGGTGCAGTTCATTCATCAGGAGCGTCTGTTGCCCGCCAGTTTCACCGTGGGCGAAGCGCTGTTTTTCGGGCATGAGTTGCGCCGTGGTCCCTTCGTGGATCGACGCCGCCAACAGCGTGAAGCCGAGCGTTTGCTGGTGGAATATTTTGACCTGCAATTGCCTGCCGGCGCGCTGGTGAGCGAACTGAACAGCGCTGAGCGCCAGGTGCTGCAAATCACTCGCGCGCTGATCCGCAAGCCGAAGATTTTGGTGTTCGACGAGCCCAGCGTGGCGCTGGTCAAGCGTGAGGTCGACCAGTTGCTGCGCATCGTCAAACGCTTGCGCAGCGAGGGCTTGTCGATCCTTTACATCTCTCATTACCTGCAGGAAATCGACAGCCTGTGCGATGAAGTCACCGTGTTGCGCAATGGCCGGGATGTGGCGGTAGTGGAGCCTCGGCACACCTCCAGCGCCGAGATTGCGCGGCTGATGGTCAACCGTGAAGTGCAGGAGATGTACCCCAAGGCGGCAGTCGAACCTGGCGAACCGTTATTGCAGGTGCGCGGGCTGAGCCTGGCGCGGCGTTATCACGGCATTGACCTGGACGTGTGCCGCGGCGAAATCGTCGGCCTTACCGGGCTGGTCGGCTCGGGGGCCAAGGCATTATTCAAGACGCTGTTTGGCGTCGAAAAACCTGACAGCGGCAGCATTCATCTTGAAGGGCGCTTGTTGCGCTTGCGTTCACCTGGCCAGGCGATTGCAGCGGGGATAGCACTGGTGCCGGAGGAGCGCCGTACACAAGGCATTTCTCCCGTTTTGTCGGTGCTGGAAAACCTCACACTCGCGGGGCTCTCCCGGTTCACGCGCTGGGGCTTGTTGAGCCGCCACAAGGAGCAGGCGGAAAGTGCCCGTTTGATCGAGGCGTTGGCCATCAAGGCGCCCGGTCCTCATGCCGCTGTCAGCCAGCTCAGCGGTGGCAACCAGCAGAAAGTCGCCCTGGGTAAATGGCTGAGCCGGCGCTCGGCCGTGTACCTGTTGGATGAGCCGTGTGTGGGTGTGGATGTCGGCGCCAAAGTAGAGATTTACCGCTTGATCGGACGGCTGGTGGAGGAGGGCGCTGCGGTGCTGGTGCTGTCCTCGGACCTGCCGGAATTGCTGGGTATCAGTGATCGCATTGTGGTGCTGCATCGCGGAGAAATCGCCGGCGAGTTCCGCGCAGGCGAGGCTGACAGCGATCAGTTGCTAGCCTGTGCCACGGGCGCGGCGCCCGTCTCGACGGCGCTTGTGCGGGAGGTTGAACATGCTTGAAGTCGCCCCGTCGGGGTTTTCGCAACGCCTGTGGGTGTTGCTGCTGCGCCGAGGTTCGGTGGGCGTATTCCTTGCGATCATGTTGGGGTTTGCCGTGACGGCGCCTAACTTTTTGTCGGTGGGTAACCTGGCGAATGTGTTCAGCCAGTCGGCCATCCTCGGCGTGCTGGCTTTCGGGCTGACCTGCGTGATGATTGGCGGCGGCTCGAACGTGGTCGCCGGTGGCCTCGACCTTTCGCTCGCGGCCAATCTAGGGCTGTGTGCCGCCGTGTTCAGCCGCCTCAACAATGCGGGCCTGGAGCTCTGGCTGACATTGCTGCTGACCTTGGGGTGTGGCCTGGCGGTGGGTTTGTTCAACGGGCTGGCCGTGGTGGTGTTGCGTTTGCCGCCGCTGTTGGCGACGCTGGCGAGCATGAATGTAGTGGCCGGTTTGGAGCTGGTGCTGACGGAAAATACCGTGGTGTCCACCGATTCGCCGGTGCTCGACCTGCTCAGCGGTGGCGCTTGGCTGGGCGTGCCTGCGTTGGCCTGGGTGCTGCTGGTGACGGCGGGGTTGCTGACCGTGTTGATCCAGCATTCGGCCTACGGGTTGCGCCTGCAAGCGGTGGGCGAGTACCCACAGGCAGCCGAGGCGGCGGGTTTGCGCGTGCCAGCCTACGTGCTGTCGAGTTACCTGTTGGCCGGCCTGTGCGCGGCGGTGGCCGCGCTGTGTTCGGCGGCGTTTTTCAGCGGCAGCACCACCGGTTCCGGCGACATGTTGCTGTCGGTGGTGGCGATCGCTTTTTTGGGTGTGGTGTTTTCCCGGCGGCTGGTGGCAAGCATTCAGGGCACCTTGCTCGCGGCCTTGTTGATCGGTTTTCTAATCAATGGTTTTCAACTGCTTAATGTCTCGAGTTTCTGGGTCAACGGCGTGCAAGGCGTGTTGATCCTGTTGGTGGTCGCGGCTTCCAGCGCATTGAATAAAGGGGCGAGTTCATGAACCTGCGCGCCCTGCTGCCGCTGACATTGCCTGTGGTCTTTGCTGTCATTGTGGTGCTGTTTGCCGTGCAGGCACCGGGGTTTTTGAGTGCCGGCAACCTCAAAAGCCTGGTGCTGAATAACTTCGTGTTGCTGGCGATTGTCGCCATCGGTATGACCTACGCGGTGGCGGCCGGTGGTATGGATTTGTCGGTGGGCACAGCGCTGGATTTCGCCAGTTTCAGCTTTGTGGTGCTGCTCAATGGCGGGCATGGCTGGGCCTTTGCTGCCACTGGCGCTTTGGGCGCCGCGCTGCTGGTGGGCGCGGTGAATGCCGGGTTGATCGCCGGGCTGCGGATCAGCCCGTTTCTGGCGACCCTGGGCACTTTGTTTATCGGCACCAGCGCCCAGCAATTGCTCTCGGACGGCGGCCAGCCGATCTATATCAGCCAAGGCCTGAAGCCTGAGCTGGCCGGGCTGACGCCGTTGCTGATCGTAGTGGGTTTGGCGGTGTTTTACGGCCTGGCGTTGGCGCGCGGGCGCCTGGGCCGTGAACTGCTGGCCCAGGGCACGCAGCCGCTGTTGGCGTATTACTCGGGGTTGTCGGTGCGGCGCATTGTCACCGTCGTGGCAGTGGCCACGGCCTTGGCGTGCGGCGTGGCTGGCGTGCTGCTCAGCGCAACGGTGAGTGCCTACGTGCCGCTGTCCGGCAACGCGTTTTTGCTGAACGCGATTGGTGCGGTCTTTATCGGCACCACCCTCAGCCGGCAAGGTCGCGCGAATATTCCCGGGACCTTGCTGGGCGTGCTGTTTATCAACGTGATTGCCAACGGCTTGCTGCTGATCGGCTGGAATTTCTATTGGCAGCAGGTGGCGACCGGTGTGCTGATTTTTGCGGTGCTGACCTTCAGTTTTGCCAGTCGCCGGGTGTTGGAGAGTGCTTGATCAAAACTGGTATTCGGCACCCGCCCCGGCGTACCACGAACGGCCCGGCGCGGCTTCGTAGTAACGCCCATTGCCGTCGCCGACGATCACCGAGCCGACGTACTGGCGGTCCAGCAAGTTATCCAGGCGCAGGGTCTGGTGGAAGGTCCAGTGCTCCACCTTCTGTTCGAAACGCGCGCGCCAGTTGAACACGCTGTAGCCGGGGGCGGCGTGTTGGCTGTTGGTGTCTTCGACGTAGACCTTGCTGCGGTACAGGCCTTCGAGGGCGGTGCTGACCCAGTCGCGGGGCTTCCAGTTGAGTTCGGCGAACAGCGTGGTTTGCGGGACGCCGGGGAGGTAGTTGCCCTTGTCGATTGGAGTGTTGCCGCCGCTGACGAAGTCGCTGTCATAGGTGGCTTGCAGGCGGGTGTAAGCGAGGTGGGTGCTCCACTGTTCGCTGAGTTGGCTTTCGAGGCCCAGTTCAAAGCCGCGCCGTAACGTGCGCCCAGCGTTTTGGTAGGTGGTGCGACCGCCGCTGGATTGCTGCACCACCAACTCGTCTTCGGTGGTGATCTGGAACACGGCGGCGTTGAGGCGCGTGTCCTGGCCGAGCCTGGCCTTGAGCCCCACTTCATACTGTTTGCTGACTGACGGTTTGAGCGCAAAGTTAAAGCCGTTGACGCTGCTGGAATACGCCGACTCGGCCTGGGTCGGGGTTTCGAAGCCTTTGCCCGCGCTTACATAGCCATGCAAGTCCGGCGTGAAGGCGTACATGACGCTGACCGACGGCGTGTTTTTCTGATACGTCTTGTTGCCGCTGTCGTTACCGTCGCTGAGGAAGTGGTCGTCAACATCCATCTTCATGGTGCTGTGGCGCAGGCCGGCTTGCAGGGTCCAGTCGCCCAGCAGCCAGTTGGCTTGTACGAACGGGTCGAGGCTGGTGGCGGTGTCGATTTCGTCGCGGCCCAGGGCGCCTTTGACACCGTGCACGCCGTTCAGGGTGTTGGAATAGCCTTGGCGATCATCACTGCTGCGGTCGTAGTCGAGGCCGGTGATCAGGGTTAGGTCGCCGGGAGCGCTGGTGATGGGTTGCAGCCAGTGAAGGGAGCCGCCGTAGAACGTGCGGTCGAAGTCCACCACGCCGCCGCGCTTGTCTGCTGGGCTGCCGCCTGGAATCGACAGGTACTGAATCACGCTCCGTCGGCCCGTGTACGCATTCACCTGCAGCGTCGCATCGCCGAAATACCGCTCGTAATTCATCCCGAGTTGCTGATGATCGATGCTTTTTCGCGTGTTGTACGTCAGCGCAGCCGGAGCCACCGAGCGCGGGTCGGCCTTGTACGCCGCCCAGGTTTGCCCCAGCGGGTCCTGAGTGCCGTTCTGCTCCAGGCTGCTGTAGATCAGTGCCAGCTTGCTGTCGTCGTCCGGCTGGACGTTGAGCTTGGCGAACGTCTGGTCGCGGCGGGCGCTGCTGTGGTCGCGGTAGCCGTCGGTGTCCATGCGCGAGGCGTCGAGCACAAAACCTGCGCCATTGGCCGAGCCTTCGGCGGTCAGGTGGTTCTTGTTCAAGCCATCACTGCCCACCAGCGTTTCAGCGCCGATGCGCGGCGGGCCTTCGCCGTCGCGGGAAAACATCTGGACCACCCCGCCAGCGTTGCTGCCGTACAACGTGGCCGCCGGGCCGCGCAGCACTTCGATGCGCTCGGCGGTGTCGAGGTTGAACGTGGCGGCCTGGCCCTGGCCGTCCGGGGTGCTGGCGGGGATGCCGTCGGCGATCAGCTTGATGCCGCGCACGCCAAACGCCGAGCGGGCGCCAAAGCCTCGGGAGGAGATCTGCAGGTCCTGGGCGTAATTCTGACGGTTTTGCACCACCAGGCCCGGCACGCGGGACAGGACCTCGGAGGCGTTGATGCCGAGTTGGCCGTCGCTGATTTGCTCATGGCTGATGCTGTCGACCGAGTAGGGCAGGTCGAAAGTCGGGCTGGCGCTGCGCGAACCGGTGACGACGCTGGGGTCGAGCGTCAACGTGGCCTCTTCGGCCAGGGCGGTACAGCTCAAGCCTAAGAGCATCAGGGCCAGAGGGGTGGTTGCGGATGTATTCATCGGGGAGCCGGATCAGTGGAACTGCGCGGGTGACAGGCGTCAACGCGGGGAAAAAACCGAGTTTACCGGTTACTCCCGTTCTTTTGCCGAAAAAGAAGGTTCCTACTCTGTTTTGGGTACTTGGAGGCTGTGGGTGCCAGGCCAGGGTGTTAGGTTTGCGCCTTTCCCGTGAGGCGAGGCAACTATGAAAGTAACAAAAATGGCAGGCCTGCTGGGCTTGATGGGCGGTTTTCTGCTCATGGGCGGCTGCGGTACGGTGACCACGGTGTTTCGAGGGGACAACGCCACGGTTCAAAGCCTCAAGGCGAAAAAAACCTATTGTCAGTCTGTTCCGCGTGTCTACAGCGGCCTCGCCTATGACTTGTGCGTGTTGCATGCGCCGCCGAGTTCCGCGACCGGGGTGTCGTTGAACAGCGTGCCCTGGGCGTTCATTGATGTGCCTGTCTCCGGTGTTCTGGATACGCTCATCCTGCCTTACACGATCTACCGGCAAAACGTCGACGGCAGTATCGAACTTCGCTAGTCCTCGCGGCTAACAGCTTCCTGGTGCTTTTACGCTATAATCCCGCCCTTTAGCTGTTTCCTGCCCAGGCGGGAAGCACACTTTTTTCAGGCGCGACCCGCCTGCATGCAGACTAAAAGAGGCTAGACCCCTGTGGCATTGACGATTCTTGGCCTGTCCGGCGCCCTTAGCCATGATCCTTCCGCAGCCCTGTATATCGACGGCAAGCTGATCGCGGCCGCCGAAGAAGAGCGCTTCGTACGCGACAAACATGCAAAGAACCGCATGCCCTACGAATCGGCGAAGTTCTGCCTGGAACAGGCCGGCATCAAGCCTTCCGACGTTGACGTGGTGGCGATCCCGTTTGCCCCGATCAGCCTGTTCGGCGAGGCGCGCTGGCACTACGCCAAGCGTTACTGGTACGCCCCGGACCGCGCCCTCGACGCGATCCTGATGGGCAACCGTCGCTACAAGCGCTACCGCAACAAGATCGTCTGGTGCCTGGAGCAACTGGGCTTCGATCCGAAGAAAATCAAGATCGAACCGGTTGAACACCACCTGGCCCACGCCTCCAGTGCCTACCACTGCTCCGGCTTCCAGGAAAAAACCGCGATCCTGGGCATCGACGGCAAGGGCGAGTACGCCACCACGTTCTTCGGCTACGGCGAAAACGGCAAGATCCACAAGATTAAAGAATTCTACGATCCGGACTCCCTCGGCGGCCTGTATGGCGCGATCACCGAGTTCCTCGGTTTCGAGATGCTCGACGGCGAGTTCAAGGTCATGGGCATGGCGCCGTACGGCGATGCCAGCAAATACGATTTCTCGCGCCTGGCCTCCTTTGAAAACGGCGAGCTGGTGATCAACACCGACTACGCCAACGTCATCGGCCTGCGCCGCTACAAAGAGAAGGGCAAGGGTTTCTACTTCTCGCCAAAACTGATCGAGTGGCTGGGCCCAAAACGCGAAGGCGACATCGCCGACGAGCCGTACATCCACTACGCGGCCAGCATGCAGGCGCTGTTCGAGAAGCTGGCGTTGCAGATGATCGACCACTACCTGGGCGACATCCTCAAAGACACCGGCAAGCTGGCCTTCGCTGGCGGTTGCGCGCTGAACGTCAAGCTGAACCAGAAAATCATCGCCCGTGACGACGTGAAGGAACTGTTCGTGCAGCCTGCGTCCGGTGATGCGGGTACTGCGGTGGGCGCGGCGGCCTATGTGTCCCACGCCCGTGGTGTGCCGGTGGAGAAGATGGAACACGTCTACCTCGGCCCGTCCTACAGCAACGAAGACGTGATTGCCGCGTGCGCCAAGCATGCGAGCAAGCCCAAGTGGCGCCAGATCGAAAACATGCCCAAGCGCATCGCCAAAATCATGGTCGACGGCAACCCGGTGGCCTGGTTCCAGGGCCGCATGGAGTTTGGCCCGCGTGCCCTCGGCGGTCGTTCGATCATCGGTTGCCCGAGCGCCACCGGCGTGGCTGACCGCATCAACCACCAGATCAAGTTCCGCGAGCGCTGGAGGCCTTTCTGCCCGTCGATGCTCGACACCGTGGCCCCGCTGATGATCAAGGTCGATCACCCGGCGCCGTTCATGACCTTCACCTTTGAAGTGTCTGAAGAGTGGAAAACCCGCGTGCCGGAAGTGGTCCATGAAGATGGCACCTCCCGCGCCCAGGTGCTCAAGCGCGAATACAACCCGCGCTACTACGACATGATGAAAGAGCTGGAAGTGCTGACCGGCAACGGCGTGTCGCTGAACACCTCGCTCAACCGTCGTGGTGAAGCGATGATCTGCTCGCCAACCGACGCGCTGAACATGTTTTTCGGCTCGGACCTTGAGTACCTGATCATGGAAGACATCCTGGTCGTCAAAGACGGCGTGGACCCTTATGACACGGTCGGCTGAACGTCACGTCCTGCAGTTCTGCCACGGCTATGACGGGCCGTTTCTGGATTGCGCGCGACAGTACGCGAGCCTGTTCGCAGGCTCCGGCTACAAGGTGACGACGGTGTTTCTCACCGGGGTCGCCGACCCCGATGTCGCCGCCGGTTGTGCCAGTGATGAAGTGTTGTTCATGGAATTCAGCTCCAAGGCCATTCGTGGCCTGAAGCTGGGGGCCATCCGTGAGCTGCGCAGGATTGCCGCATCGCGCAATTTCAGTTTCTGCATCGCTCACCGCTTCAAGCCGATCTATATCGCCCTGCTGGGCACGCGCCTGCCGGTGATCGGTGTACATCACGCGTTTGGTGACTACAAGCGCGGCACCCGCAAACTGTTCGCGTCGATTTTTCGCAAGCGCCTGAGCCTGCTCGGTGTGTCTGATGCGGTGCGCGATGACATGCGTCGCTGCCTGCCGGCTTGGCCTGCGGCGCGCATCCAGACCTTGTATAACCGCATCGACGTTGAGGCCATGCAAGCGCTGCAGGTGCCGGCCGAAGCTGCGCGGGATGCCTTGGGGTTGTCGCCGGATGAATGGGTGGTCGGTAACGTCGGCCGCCTGCACCCGGACAAGGACCAAGCCACGCTGATCAAGGGCTTTGCCCGTGCATTGGCGCATTTGCCGGCGCAGAGTCGTCTGGCGATCCTCGGCACCGGGCGCCTGGAAAAGGACCTCAAGGCCCTGGCCCGCGAGCTGGATATTGCCGACCGCGTGCTGTTCCTTGGCCAAGTGCCGGACGCGCGCCGGTATTTCCGTGCGTTCGATGTGTTTGCGTTGAGTTCCGACCATGAACCGTTTGGCATGGTGTTGCTCGAAGCCATGGCCGCTGGCGTGCCGCTGCTGGCCACCTCCTGCGGTGGCGCCCGGGAAGTGGTTGACGGTGTGGGGATCCTGTTTCCCTTCGGCGATGCCGACCACCTGGGCCAAGGGCTTCGGCACCTGGCGGCGATGGACCGTCAACAGCACCAGCAATGTGCCGAAATGATGCTGGAGCGCCTGCACGCGCGGTTCTCGGATCAGGCGGTACGCGCGACGTTCTGGCAGTTGCCTCACGTCATCGAACTGACCGCGAGGGCTTGATGCTCAATCGATTCCAAGGCTGGCGCGAGCGTGGCTGGTCCGTCGTTGATGCCTCCACCTACAGCGCTGCCTGGCAGCGTTTTGGTGGCAGTGTGGCGACCCATCCGCAGGTGGTCGAGCGGCTGGCCGGGCTGGCTGAAATCCCCGTGCGCTATCTGGCGTGGGAGCAGGGCGGCGAGCTTAAGGCGAGCATCGCCACCTGGGGCCAGGATCTGGCTTTGTCCAAAGACGTGCTCAAGCGTCAGGGCAAGAAAGGCTTGTTTGACCTGGGCAATGCCGAGCTGATCCTGCCCGCCGCTGCCGATGCCCAGGTGCCGCTGCGCCATCGCGGTCGTTACTTGTCGGCGCTGAATGAAGGCCGGTTTGCCGGTATCAAGCTGCAGACCGAACAGTTGGCCATGGCGCGCAGCCCTGAAGAGCTGTCGAAAAAGTTTCGCTACAACCAGCGCCGTGAGCTGCGTTTGCTCGAGGAAGCGGGTGGCGTGGTGCGTGCGGTGCAGGAATTTTCCAGCGCTGAGCTGGCGGCGATCTACTGCGATCTGTTCCAGCGCCGCTGGGGTTTTGCCGCCACCGGCGCCGAGCACATGGCGCAGGTCATCGAGTTATTGCGCGAATGGCTGATCGGTTCGGTGATTTTCCTTAACGATGCGCCGATTGCCATTCAGTTGGTGTACCGCGTTGAAGCGCCGCAGTGGGTCAGCGTCGAGTACATCAACGGCGGTGTTGACCCCGAAACGCGCGCGTTCAGCCCGGGCAGCGTGCTGAGTTTCCTCAACACACAAAGTGCCTGGGAACAGGCGCGGGCAGTCGGCAAGCCGCTGCGGTTTTCGTTTGGCCGCGCCGACCGTGAGTACAAGGACCGTTGGTGCAACCCTGTGCCGGTATTCAAAACATGAGTGAGTCCGTGAGCCGCAAGCAGGCGCTGCTAAAGCGCCATCGCCGCCACAAACGCATCAGCCTGCTGGTGGGGTTGTTGCTGTTGGTTGCCGTAGGTGTGCTCGTGGCCTGGTGGTTGCCGCTGGTGCTGGCGGTGCTGGCCTGGGTGGCGCATGAAGCCTGGTTTGCCGATCACCTTTTCTACTCGCCCAAAGACGACTATCAGTATCAATTTGCGGCGGACACCGAGCAGCCTGAAGTCAGCCTGGAGCAGGGTCGCTTGGTGCTCAGCCAGCCTTTAAAGCTGGACGGCGATGAAACGCTGATCCTGGCGCTGCGCCTCAAGAGCAATTGGCTGGGCCGCTTTATCGATCCGTTCATTGCCTTGCCCGACGGTGACCGTCAGGTGTTCGAGCGCGGCGTGAATGGCTTGCGCTACCTGAACCTGACCGGCCAGGCGCAAGCGCTTCTCGATGGGCAGTTGCTGCTGCGCAGTCGCTTCTGCCGCGTGCAGGGCTCGCCCGTTTTGTCTGTCTTCCGCCAACCCGACGTGCGCCGGCAGCGGGTGATGGTGATTGCCCCCCACGCCGACGACGCCGAGCTGGCAGCCTTTGGCCTCTACTGCCAGGCGACGCAACCCTGGATCGTGACGTTGACGGCCGGCGAAATTGAAGCCGAACACTATCAGCACATGGGCCTGAACAAGCCCGAGGCGGCGCGGCTCAAGGGCCGCTTGCGTGCCTGGGACAGCATTGCCGTGCCGCGTTGGGCCGGGGTGGCGCAGGAGCATTGCGTGCAGTTGGGGTATTTTTGCCTGCAGCTGGCGGCGATGAAGGCCGAGCCTGACCGGGCGGTAGCGTCCCGGGAAGCCGACCTGGATGATATTCGTGTGTTTCGCCAGTTCAACCCGTTCACGTTGCCAGCGGATGCTGACGGGCGACCGACCTGGAACAACCTGCTGGCTGATCTTCGCGCGGTGCTGTTGATGGCGCGTCCGGAGGTTATCGTGCTGCCTCATGCGGTGCTGGATCCGCACCCTGACCATATCTGCGCTCAGCAAGCCGTGTTGGAAGCATTGCAGGGGCTCGAATGGCAGCCGACCACGTTGCTGGGTTACGCCAACCATTTGCATGACAATGACCGCTGGCCGATGGGCGATTCGGGTGCTGGTATCGCTTTGCCACCATGCTTTGATTCAACGTACACTTTTCAGCCTTATTGCCTGCCGATATCCCAAGAGCAGCAGTGTGACAAGGCGATGTCGCTTGGCATGATGCATGACTTGCAGCCGAGGATGCCGTTTAAACGGCGCGTTCGGCGTGTCATTCAGCGCCTGTTGGCGGGCAGAGCCATCTCGCCCTGGGGGGAGAACGAGTTCTTCCGCAAAGCCATTCGGCGCCATGAACTTTTTTGGTTCATCAACCATAAGTAACGTAACGCAACGTGTTGGAGCGAAGAGCGCTCCTGCCTCAATGACAGTGAGTCTCCAGAGTGATCAATCAGCGCCCTCGCATTCTTTTCATTATTCCTTACTTTGGCCGCTGGCCATTCTGGATGCCTTTTTTCCTCGAAAGCTGCCGGCGCAACGCGGACATTGACTGGCTGCTATTCAGCGATTGCCCAATGCCCAAAGACGTGCCGGACAACGTCAAGATTGAAAGCATCACCTTTGCCGATTACTGCGCGCTGGTTTCGCAGCGCCTGTACATCAACTTTGCGCCTCAAGAGCCTTACAAGTTGTGTGACATAAAGCCGGCACTGGGGCATATCCATGCGGATCGCCTCGATGGCTATGATTTCTGGGCGTTTGGCGACCTGGACCTTATTTACGGCAACCTGCGCAATTACTTCACCGCCGAGCGATTGGCCGGCTACGACTTGTTTTCGACCCATGAGCGCCGGGTCGCCGGCCATTTGTGCCTGATGCGCAATTCCGCCAGAAAACGGCATGCGTTCATGCAGATCAAGGAATGGGAAGCGCGTTTCACCGACCAGGCGCATCATGCGCTGGATGAGGGTGCGTTCAGCCGTATTTTCCTGTGGCGCAAGAATTTCCCGAAACCGTTGTTCAATCTGGTGGGCATGCTCAATCCCTGGCGTCGACGCAGTGAGTTCACCGAAGCGTTCAGCACGCCGGGTGGCGTCATCAAATGGCATGACGGCAGTGATCGCTTCCCTCATCAATGGTTCTGGAACAACGGTCGGCTGACCAATGACAGGGATGGCGAGCGGGAATTTCCGTATTTCCATTTTGTCTGTTGGAAGCGTAATCAGTGGTCGTTATTACCGTCGCCCAGCGACGAGTACGTTGAGGCGCTCGCTGCGCAACCCTCTTGGGTTATTGATGCCACAGGTTTCCATCGAGGAGAGTTATGAGTCGGCGTTTCAAGGTTCTGCAATTGCAGCCTGACTACAATGTTAAATCCCATGACTTTGCCGACCTCGCCGAGCAGATCGTCAAGGCATTGCCGGCAGACCGCTATGAGGTCACGGCAGCGTTCCTGCGTGGCCGTCCTGGGCCCGGGGCGCCGGTCAGCCGCGCGGGCACATCGGTCTACTTCGAGTTTTCCGACAAGTCCCTCAAAGGCTTGAGGCTGCGCGCCATGTGGCAGCTGTACAAGTTCTGCCGCCGGGAAAAGTTCGACGTCGTGGTGTGCAACCGCTTTAAGCCGGTCAACATGATGTTGCAACTGAACCGCTGGTTGGAGATCCCGCTGTGTATCGGCATCTCCCACGGCTTCGGCGAGTATGACCGTCTCTACCGGCGCAAGCAGGCGCAGCGCTGGATCGACGAACACTGGCGTTTCGTCGGAGTGTCACCTGCGGTCAAACAGTACCTGCTGGACTGCCAGTGCGGCTTTACTGACAGCAATACGTACGCCATCACCAACGCCATCGACATCGAGCAGGCCGAAGCCCTGCAGCATTCGCGCGAACGTGCGCGCGAGTTGCTCGGCATCGACCCTTCGGTGCGTCTGATCGGCGCGTTGGGGCGCCTGGTGCCCGTCAAGGGCCACACCTATTTGTTGCAGGCGTTCGCCGCACTCAAAGACAAGTACCCCACAGCACAACTCGCCATCATTGGTGCGGGGCGCGAGGAATCCAACCTGGCCGCGCAAATCCAAAGCCTTGGTCTGGACGGGCGTGTGCATTTATTGGGTTTCAAGGAGAATGCCTTGCAGTACGTGCGCGCCTTCGATATTTGGGCCATGCCGTCGCTGGCGGAAGGCCTGGGCCTGGCGCTGCTGGAGGGTATGAGCGGCCGCCTGCCGGTGATCGCTTCAAGCGTGCCGGCCATGCTTCCACTGATTGAGGGAGCAGGTGGCCTGGCGGTTGAGCCGGCCAATGTCCCCGAACTGACGCGGGCGCTGGACACCTACCTGGCGCTGTCCGCTGAGGCGCTGGCGCAGAAGGGCGAACAGGCTTATAGGTACCTCCAGGCGCAGCACGACATTGAGGTCTTCCGTCAGGAATACCTGGAGCTGATTGATTCCGGATTGGCTCAAGCACACGGGAGCAATGTATGAACCAGCATCAGCCTTTGGTCACCGTGATCATCGCGTCTTACAACCATGCGCCCTACATTGAGGACAGCATCCTCAGCGTCCTGAACCAGACGTACCCCAACATCGAATTGCTGGTGATTGACGATGGTTCGACAGACGACAGCGTCGAGCGCATTCGCCGGTTACAGGAACATCACACCTTCGATTTTCGCGTGCAGCAGAACCAAGGGCTGACCAATACGCTCAACGGTGCCATTGCACGGTCCCAGGGCCCGCTGATAGTGCCGTTCGGCTCCGATGACATTATGTTGCCCGAGCGCATTGCGACCCAGGTGGCCTATATGGACGGCAAGCCCGAGGTGGGGATTTGCGCGGGGAACATCGAACTGATCGATTCCCAGGGTGAGCTGTTTCCGGAAAAGCGTCAGCGTCGGGATGTGCCTTTCCGGCGCTTGGACTTCGACGACTTGTTCATGGAACGCAAGCCTTATCCGCCTGCGCCCACGCTGATGATTCGCCGCGAAGCGCTGGAGAAGGTCGGCGGTTTCGACCCTGAAATCCGTCTGGAAGATTTGCTGATTGAATTGAAAATTACCCACGCCGGGTATTTCATCGATGGTTTGAACGTGGTCATGGCGCGCTACCGCAAGCACGCCACCAACTCGTACAAGAATCACCGCTTTATGATCGACAATATTCTGCGCTCGTACGCGTTGTTCAGTGACCATCCGCAATACGACGAGGTGCGTTACAAGTTTCTCAGTTCCATGTTCCTCAAAACGTCCAATCGCAATCGCGCGTTGGCGCGGGAGCTGCTCGCGCAGATTCCGTTTCGGGCATGGAACAAGAAAACGTGGCGGGGCTTGATGCGGCTGTATTTTTCCCCGCTGGAAAAAGGCTGACCGCGACTGCGTGCGCCCCTCCAGGGGGCGCATCTTTCAAATGGCTCAGGCAGCAGGGCGAGCGAGCGACAGAACCTGCTCGCGGATTTTTGCCGTAGATTGCGGCGACGCTACCGATGCATAGCCCTGGGCCAATTGTTCGAAGTGCGATTCGAACAGCCAGTTGCGGTCCTGCGGGTAGCGCTGCATATGCTTCAAGTTACGCTGGCGCAGTGCGTTGCGCAGAGGCGATGGGTAAATGCGCAGGTCGGCCACGTCAATCAGCCCGAACTCACCGTCGTCCATCAGCAGCACATTGCCCAGATGCAGTGAGCGGAAATAAACGCCGCGCTCGTGCAATTGCGCCATGAACCTACCAAAACGTTCAATCAACGACTCTCGCAGGCTGCTGTCCAGACTCTGCAGGGCCTGGCGCAGGGTCAGGCCGGGCAGCGGTTGATAGCGCACGGCGGTACTGGCGTCTTGCAGGTGATACAGATCGAGGATAGGCGGCGAAGCAATACCGATCGACCGCAATTGCTCGCTGTTGCTGGCAAAACGCTCCGAGTAGGGGTTGAACCCGCCGGAAGTGTACCAGCGGCGCGCCCTGAACAGTTTCAGGAAGCTGCCGTCCGCCAGGCGCAGGACTTTGGGGCCAAGGCCGTCTTCTTCAATAATGTCAGCGCCTTCGCGCAGGGCTTCAAAAGCTTGCGGCCGGGGCGTTTTGACCGGCATGCGCAACAGGCTGTGACGGCGCTGGGCGATGCTCAAGCCAGCGATCAACGCCAGCGGAATCCACAGCAGGAACCAGTGCTCCTTGGGCCGCGAAAGAATGCCACCGCCTTCGGTCAGGCCAGCGCCGATGCCGTAAGCCAGCAGCGAGGATGCCAGGATAAACAGCGGCTGCGCGCGCTCTCTGAAGCCTTGATAAAGGCCTCTGCCCAGCATGAAAAGCCACGGTATGAAGCCGATGATGCCGATGTAATACAGCACGCCCAGGGCAAAGCTGTGGGGTTCGCGCAGTGCGATGTCGCTATAGTTTTCAGGCATCACATAGAGTTCTGAATCGTAGCTGTGGCCTATCCAGGGAGCGTCAGAGATGCGATCCAGAATAATGCGCCATATTTCGAAGCGAAATGAGCTGCCGCGTTCGGTGATCAGTTCCGGATAAAACAGCACCAGCGCGACGCCTGCCACTACCAGGCCAATCACCATCAGCGCCGACCGCCGATTACGGCTCAGCAGTCCCATCCAGAATACGGCCAGAGTCAGTGCAACAAAGGGGGTCCTGGAGCCCGTCGCCAGTATGACTACGCCCATGATCGCGACGGCGGGTACGCTGAGCCACAGCGTGCTGAAACGCTTGGTATTGACGCAAACATACAGCCAATACACGCAGAAAAAACCGAACAGGTGAGAGCTGAGCAACGGATTGTCGAGAGCACCCAGGCCACCGATCATGCGCATTCCCGGCTCGAAGCCTCGGAAAAACGCAATCAGGTTGAGCAAGCAGATCACTAACGTAATCACGGAAGCGCTGAAAAATATGGGTCGAAACAGGTCGTTGCGGTAGTGCAGCAGCAGCCCGCAGCCGGCAAACAGCATGAACGTTTGCAGCGGGACCTTGAACAGGTTTGAGTCGCCGGTCGGTGCCGGGCTCCAGAGCACAGTGGTCAGTGCCCAGGCAGAAAATGCCAGGAAGGCAACCGCCAGCGGTTCACGCAGCAACGCCTTGAATTCCCTGGGGCGCAAGCACAGCAGGAGCAACGTGGGCACGCTGAAAAAGCCGTAATAGAACCGGTGCATCACATTGCGATTGGTGACGTAGAACAGCGAACTCAGCAACAACAACAAGCCAATGGGCAAAATCCACAGAACCAGGAAGTCGAAAACGCGATTTGAGCCATAGTGAAGACGCTTGGACTGCATACAGTAAAAGCCATTCCAGAATAGAGAAAGCCGACCACATTAAAGTAGTGGCTATATAATGTCGCCAGTTGGATCCAGCCGGGCCGAGGGGCATGCCAGGTGCAAGTACAACAGAGAAGCTGTGCTAAAGTCAGCCTCCTTTTTCAAAACGCCGCGTGATATGACCGACTCTAGTCCGAGCGCAAGCCCTTCGAGCTTGAAAATATACTTCCGTCTGCTCACCTACGTTAAGCCCTACGCCGGCTTGTTTGCGCTGAGTATCCTTGGGTTTCTGATTTTTGCGTCGACCCAGCCCATGCTGGGGTACATCCTCAAGTACTTCGTCGACGGCCTGTCCAACCCCGAAGCGGTGCTGTTCCCAAGCGTACCGCTGCTGCGGGACCTGCAATTGTTGCAAGCCGTGCCGCTGTTGATCATTTTGATCGCAGCCTGGCAGGGTTTGGGTTCGTTTCTGGGCAACTACCTGTTGGCCAAGGTTTCGCTGGGCCTTGTCCACGACCTGCGCGTGCAGTTGTTCAACAACCTGCTGACATTGCCGAACCGCTACTTCGATAACCACAATTCCGGGCACTTGATTTCCCGCATCACCTTCAACGTGACCATGGTCACGGGTGCGGCGACCGATGCCATCAAGGTGGTGATTCGCGAAGGCATGACGGTGATCTTCCTGTTCGTCTCGCTGCTGTTCATGAACTGGCGCCTGACGCTGGTGATGGTCGCCATCCTGCCGTTGATTGCCGTGATGGTCAGAACCGCCAGCAAGAAATTCCGCAAGCAGAGCAAGAAGATTCAGGTAGCCATGGGCGACGTGACCCACGTCGCCTCTGAAACCATCCAGGGCTACCGCGTAGTGCGCAGCTTTGGCGGTGAGGTCTACGAGGAAAAGCGTTTCCTCAAGGCCAGCCTGAGCAACACCAACAAACAACTGAGCATGACCCGCACCGGGGCGATCTACACCCCGGCGCTGCAGTTGGTGATCTATACCGCCATGGCGGTGCTGATGTTCCTCGTGCTTTACCTTCGTGGCGACGCGTCGGCGGGTGACATGGTGGCTTACATCACGCTGGCGGGCCTGCTGCCCAAGCCGATCCGCCAATTGTCTGAAGTCAGCTCGACCATCCAGAAAGGTGTGGCCGGTGCCGAAAGTATTTTTGAACAGCTGGACGAAGAACAGGAAGTCGACGGCGGCACCGTCGAGCGCGACAAGGTCAGCGGCCGTCTGGACGTGCGCAATCTGAACTTCACGTACCCAGGCACCGAACGCCACGTGCTCAAGGACATCAGCTTCACCGCCGAACCTGGGCAGATGATCGCCCTCGTCGGCCGTTCCGGCAGTGGCAAGTCGACCCTGGCCAGCCTGATTCCGCGTTTCTACCACCACGAAAGCGGTGAAATCCTGCTCGATGGCGTAGAAATCGAAGACTACAAGCTGCTCAACCTGCGCAAGCACATTGCCCAGGTCACCCAGCACGTCACCCTGTTCAGTGACACCGTGACCAACAACATTGCCTACGGCGATTTGGCCGGTGCTCCAAGGGCAGACGTTGAGGCCGCGGCGGCAGATGCCTACGCCAAAGACTTCATCGACCAGTTGCCAAAAGGCTTCGACACACAGGTCGGCGAAAATGGCGTGCTGTTGTCCGGCGGTCAACGTCAGCGTCTGGCAATCGCCCGAGCCTTGCTCAAGAACGCGCCGCTGCTGATTCTCGACGAGGCCACCTCGGCGCTCGACACCGAGTCCGAACGGCACATTCAGGCCGCCCTGGACAAAGTCATGCAGGGCCGCACGACTCTGGTGATCGCGCACCGCTTGTCCACCATCGAGAAAGCCGACCTGATTCTGGTGATGGATGACGGCCGCATCGTTGAGCGGGGCACCCACGGCGAGCTGTTGGCACAGAACGGCTATTACGCCCGCCTGCATGCCATGGGCCTGGATGCACCCGTGCCGGCCGACATCACCTGAATCTCTGTGGGAGCGGGCTTTTGTGGCGAGGGAGCCTGCTCCCGCCGGGGCGCGAAGCGGCCCTGAAAATGGGCCTGCTGCGCAGTCCAGCGGGAGCCAGCTCCCTCGCCACACCATCTTCTGTCACGCCCGCCACAAGCCTCCTGTAACCCTGTGCTAATATCGCGCCCCTGTTCATTTTGTATGTGGGTTGCTCCATGAAGTTGTCCATGCCGCGATTCGATCAAGCCCCTGTCTTGGTGGTCGGCGATGTCATGCTCGACCGTTACTGGCATGGCGGTACCTCACGGATTTCCCCTGAGGCGCCGGTACCGGTAGTCAAGGTCGAGCAAATCGAAGACCGCCCAGGCGGCGCTGCCAACGTTGCCCTCAATATTGCCGCCCTCGGCGCCCCGGCCTCCCTGGTGGGTGTGACCGGCGACGACGAAGCCGCCGACAGCCTGGCCAACAGCCTGCGCGGTGCCGGCGTGCGCGCGCTGTTCCAGCGCATTGCCCATCAGCCGACCACCGTCAAGCTGCGGGTCATGAGCCGTCACCAGCAATTGCTGCGTATCGATTTCGAAGAACCCTTCGCCACCGACGCCCTGGCCCTCAGCGGCCAGGTTGATGCGTTGCTCGAAGGCATCAAGGTGCTGGTGTTGTCGGACTACGGCAAAGGCGCCCTGAAGAATCACCAGGAACTGATCAAGGCCGCCAAGGCCCGAGGCATTCCCGTACTGGCCGATCCCAAGGGCAAGGACTTCTCGATTTATCGGGGCGCCAGCCTGATCACGCCAAACCTCAGCGAGTTTGAAGCCATCGTCGGCGGCTGCGCCGATGAGCACGACCTGGTGACCAAGGGCGCGACGCTGATGGCCGACCTCGACCTCGGCGCCTTGCTGGTCACCCGTGGCGAACACGGCATGACCCTGTTGCGCCCTGGCCACCCGGCGATGCACCTGCCGGCGCGCGCCCGTGAAGTGTTCGACGTCACTGGCGCCGGTGATACCGTTATTTCCACTCTGGCTGCCTCCATCGCGGCCGGTGAGGAATTGCCCCACGCCGTGGCCCTGGCCAATCTGGCGGCGGGCATTGTGGTGGGCAAATTGGGTACCGCTGCTATCAGCGCCCCCGAGTTGCGCCGTGCGATTCAGCGCTCCGAAGGCTCGGAACGTGGCGTGCTGACCATCGAACAATTGCTGCTGGCGATTGACGATGCGCGCGCCCACAACGAAAGCATTGTGTTCACCAACGGCTGCTTCGACATCCTCCACGCCGGTCACGTGACCTACCTGGAGCAGGCGCGCGCCCAAGGCGATCGTCTGATCGTCGCGGTCAACGATGACGCGTCGGTCAGCCGCCTGAAAGGCCCAGGCCGTCCAATCAACAGTGTCGATCGGCGCATGGCTGTTTTGGCCGGTTTGGGCGCCGTGGACTGGGTGATCAGCTTCTCTGAAGGTACCCCCGAAAACCTGCTGGCCCAGGTCAAGCCGGACGTGCTGGTCAAGGGCGGCGATTATTCCGTCGACCAGGTAGTGGGGGCCGATATCGTCAGCGCCTACGGCGGCAAGGTCAAAGTGTTGGGCCTGGTTGAGAACAGCTCGACCACGGCCATTGTCGAGAAGATTCGCAACAATGAGTGACGCTGAGCAGTGGATTCTGATTACCGGCGGCGCCGGGTTTATCGGCTCGCACCTGGTCGATGCATTGCTCGCCAAGGGCTATGCCGTGCGGGTGCTGGATGACCTGTCCACCGGCAAGCGCAGCAATCTGCCGTTGGATAACCCGCGGGTCGAACTGATCGAAGGCGATGTGGCCGATGCCGAACGGGTGGCGCACGCCGCCATCGGCGCGACGGCGGTGGTGCACCTGGCCGCCGTGGCGTCGGTGCAAGCCTCGGTCGATGACCCGGTCAGCACACACCAGAGCAATTTCGTCGGCACCTTGAATGTCTGCGAGGCCATGCGCAAAGCCGGTGTGAAGCGCGTGGTATTTGCCTCCAGCGCGGCGGTGTATGGCAACAACGGCGAAGGTGCTTCGATCGACGAAGAGACCACCAAGGCGCCGTTGACGCCGTATGCATCGGACAAGCTGGCCGGCGAGCACTACTTCGACTTCTACCGCCGCCAGCATGGCCTGGAGCCGGTGATCTTTCGCTTCTTCAATATCTTCGGGCCGCGTCAGGATCCGTCATCGCCGTATTCCGGTGTGATCAGCATCTTCAGCGAGCGCGTGCAGCAAGGCGTGCCGATCACCGTGTTCGGCGACGGCGAGCAAACCCGCGATTTCATGTACGTGGAAGATCTGGTGGATTTGCTCGTGCAAGCGATCGAAGTACCGGATGCGCCGGTGGGTGCGCTCAATGTCGGCTGGAACCGCACCACCACGCTCAAGCAGGTGTTGCAGGCGCTCGAAGAGGTAGTGGGCGCATTGCCGGCGATCACTTACGGGCCTGCGCGGTTGGGGGATATTCGGCATTCGCGGGCGAATAACCAGCGGCTGTTGGCCAGTTTCACGCTGCCCAAGCCGACCCCGCTGAAGGTCGGCCTTGAGCGCCTGCTTAACGGCTGAACGCAATCAAATGTGGGAGCGGGCTTGTGTGGGAGCTGGCTTGCCTGCGATAGCATCACCTCGGTCCAACTGATGTACCGAGGTGATGCTATCGCAGGCAAGCCAGCTCCCACACAAACCATATTCACAACAGGTTTGATTTAGCCTTTGGCTTTTTTCTTCGGCACGATCTTGCGCAGCATCTGCTTGGCCTTGCCTGTCAAGCGCTTGAGCTTCGACTCTTTTTCAGGCTGTGCCAGGCCTTGCTGACGCAACCAATCCTTCCAGCGAATCCGCTCGTCCCGCACCAGCCAGCCTTCCTGCAACGCGAAGCTTTCCGCCAGGTATAAACCGCGGGTGCTGGCCGGGATGAGCTGGTCTTTCTTGACCGTGTACAACTCGGCAATCGGTTGCCCGTCTTTCAACGGCATCAGGTACAAATCCGGCCGCTGGCGGTCAAGGCGCGCCACCAACTGGTCGCCTTCCAGCCGTTCATCCACATGAAACAGGCTGAGGGACTTGGCTTCCTTCGGCACTTCCAGTCGCAAGTCGTAAATCAACTGCAACGACGCCGTGGGCAAGTGCACATAGGCGCGTGGGCGTTCGATCAGTTGAGTGGTGGCGCAGCGCACCGGGCGCGCGGCGCCAGACAGCGGGCTCAAGCGAAAAGGCAGGGCCTCGCGGTAATGCAGGGCGGCGGAGTAGGGCGCAGGCAGCCAGGTGTCATTGAAGCGCCCGCCAAGCCAGCCTTCGGGCGTCTCCAGCAAACATTCTTCGGCAATTTCCTGGATGGCGGTATGCAGCGGCAGGTTCAGTTCATGGGCAGGGACGTAGCCGGAAATCAGCTTGAGCACCACGTCGCCACGGTCCTGGCGACGTTGGCGTACCAGCACCCAGTAATCCTTGTTTTGCCAATGCAGGGTCAGGCGTACCGACACACCGAGGTTGGCCAGCTCCAGGGCAAAGCGCTCCGGGTCTGCTACCTCCACCGGCTTGCGCCGTTGCAGGGTCTGGGCGAAGTTGAGCGGCATGCCCACGCTCTGGTAACTCAGGCCTTCGGGTGTGGCTTCGACGTGCAGCGGCAGTGTTTTGAAGTTGCTCGGGTTTTTTCTTATGAGCGTTCGCGGCATGTCGGCTCCTTCTTGCGACGGGGTCGGCCGCGTGGGCGGCATCAGAGTTGACGAATGACTTGGGCAGCGGTCGCCACGTTATGGGCCAGGTGCAGCGGATTAATGGTCCCGACAATAGCACTGGCGACGCCGGTGTGCGCAAACAACAACATGAAACTGGCACGAATTGGATCCATTCCCGGCTCCAGGCACACGTGGCCGCTGGCCAGGGCTTTTTTCACCAGGATGCCTTTGCCATGGGCCGCCGCGTAATCAATCACGGCTTTCTCGGTCTGTTCGTTCAAATTGTAGGTGACCATCGCGCAATCGCCCCTTTCCAGAGCCTTCACGCCGCCTTCGACGGTTTTGCCGGAGAAGCCGAAACCGCGAATCTTGCCTTCTTTTTTCAACGCTTCCAGGGTCTCGTAAACTTCGCAGTCGTTGAGGATGTGAAGGTCATTTCCATCGGAATGCACCAGCACCAGGTCGATGAAATCCGTTTCAAGGCGTTTCAAGCTGCGCTCAATCGACATGCGCGTATGGGCCGCGCTGAAATCGTGATGGGACACGCCCGCGTCGAACTCCTCACCGACCTTGCTGACAATCACCCAGTCCTTGCGCTGGTCACGCAGCAGCGGGCCAAGGCGCTCCTCGCTGCGGCCATAAGCAGGCGCGGTGTCGATCAGGTTGATGCCCAACTGGCGGGCCTGGCGCAATAACATCCGCGCTTCTTCATCATTGGGAATCTGGAAACCATTGGGGTATTTCACCCCTTGGTCGCGGCCCAGCTTGACGGTGCCCAGGCCCAGCGGCGAGACCAGCAGGCCAGTGTTGCCCAGCGGGCGATGCAGGTCGTGCAGGGTTGGCAGGCTCATGGCAACAGTTGCTCCCAGGCAGGTTGGCCGAGGGCCGGTTTCGGCAAGTCGGGCAGGGCGTCGGTGGCGCTTGGGCGGATGCCGTCGCGCTCGAGGGCATTGAGCACGCGGTCTGCGAAGTCTGGCGCGAGGGCCAGCTTGGTCGGCCAGCCGACGAGCAGGCGGCCTTGATCGGCGAGAAAGGCATTGTCCGGGCGGGTCAGGCCCGATTGCAGCGGCTCGGCGCGGTCGACGCGCAGGGTGGCCCACTGGGTCTGGCTCATGTCGATCCATGGCAGCAGTTGCGCCAGCTCTTTTTGCGCGGTGGCGATCTGTTCTTCAGGTGTGCGCGCCACGCCGTCCGCCTCGGCAATGTCGCCGCCCATGTACCACACCCAATTGCCATCGGCAGCCGGGTGGGTGGTGACGGTGATGCGCGGTTTGGTGCCGCCGCCCAGGCAGTGGGCGTACAGCGGTTTGAGGCCCGGGCCTTTGGCAATGATCATGTGCAGCGGGCGTTTCTGCATGGCCGGCTGGCTAAGGCCCAGGGCGCTGAGCAAATCCGCCGTGCCGCCGCCTGCGCTCAAGACGATGCGCTGGGCGCGGATCTCGCGACCGTCCACCTTCAACCCCACCAGCGTGTCGCCGTCCAGCAGCGGTTCGATGTGTTGCCCGGCGAGCAAGCCGTCTCCGGCCAGTTGCGCCAGGCGTTCGACCAGGCTCGGCACGTCGACCACCAGTTCCGCGAGGCGATAGACCTTGCCCTTGAAGCGGCGGTCTTGCAGGGCCGGGGGCAACTCGTCGCCCTTGACCTGATCGACCCTCCCGCGCACGGCCTTGCTGGCGAAGAAGCTGGTGAGGTTGCCGGCGAGTGTGCCGGGGGACCACAGGTAATGCGCCTCGGACAGCAAGCGCACGCCGGACAGGTCCAGCTCGCCATTGCCTGCCAGCGCTTCACGCCAGCGGCGCGGCATGTCGGCAATCGCTTCGGAGGCGCCGGTGAGGGCGCCGTGCAGGGCGTATTTCGCACCGCCGTGAATAATCCCCTGGGACTTCACGCTTTGCCCGCCGCCGAGTGTGGCGCTTTCCACTACCACCGTGGAAAACCCCTGGCCGCGCAGGCGCGCATTCAACCAGAGGCCGGCAACCCCGGCGCCGACAATCAGAACGTCGGTGGAAATATCGGATGGCATCGGCGACCTCAGTGTTCAAGACAAGAGGCGCAGTATACAGGCTGTTGAGGCGGGGTCAGTGCCCGGCGGTTTTCGAGAACAGCTGAATCACCACCACACCCAGCACAATCAGGCCCATGCCCATGATTGCCGGCACATCAAGCTTTTGCCCGTAAATAAACAGCGCCGCGACGCTGACCATCACAATCCCCATCCCCGCCCACACGGCGTAGGCCACGCCCACCGGTACGGTGCGCACCACCAGCGTGAGCATCCAGAACGCCACGCCGTAGCCGACGATCACCAGCAGCAGCGGGATGGGCGTACTCCAGCCTTTGATGGCCTTCATGGAAACGGTGGCAATCACTTCCGAGCAAATGGCGATGGCCAGATAAACGTAGGCAGCATTCATAGAGGTGTCCTCGGTGTGCAGCGTATTTGAATAAGGTCGCCATTCTAACGCTTCAGCAGATGGGATAAAGTCATTACCTATCCGAAATCAAGATGGGTTGAGCCATGAGCGTGCAGTGGAACCTCGAACAGATGCGCTTGTTCGTCAGCGTCGCTGAACAGCGTTCGTTTTCGGCGGTGGCGCGCGACCAGCGCAAGGCGCAATCGGCGGTGAGCAACGGCATTGCGCTGCTGGAGGCGGATTTGGGCCTGAGCCTGTTTGAACGCAGCAGTGGCCGCCAGCCAACCCTGACTGAAGCCGGCAGCGTGTTGCTGGAAGAAGCGCGCGAGGTGTTGCGCCAGTGCGAGCGGCTCAATGGCCGCGCGTTGTCACTGACGCGCGGCGAAGAACCCTGCCTGCGGCTGGCCCAGGACGAAGCCATGCTGTTCCAGCCGGTGCTCGACAGCCTTGAGGCATTGGCCGGGCGATACCCGCATCTGGAAGTGCAGTTGTCCAGCGCCGCCCAGGGCGATGTGGCGCGCAAGCTGGTGGAGCGCAAGGCGGACCTGGGCCTGTTGTTTTACCACGACCAAATCCCCGAAGCTCTTGAACGGCGGGTGGTGGGCAGCGTGGAAATGGTCACGGTGTGCGGCGTGAATCACCCGCTGGCGAAGGACAAATATGTGACGTGCCAGCGCCTGGCGCAGTTTCGACAATTGCTGATGTCGACCCAAACCAGCGTCTACCCCGGCAGTGAAGCCGCCAGCCCGCTGGTGTGGCGCGCCGACAGTTTCTACGTGTTGGCTGAATGGCTGATGAGTGGGCTGGGCTGGGCCTGGCTGCCCCGGCATATCGTGCAGTACCCAACCTATCAGCTGCAGATGGTCGAACTGCACAGCGAATGGACCCCGCCGGCGCTGGTGGTGGAATTGGTCTGGCGCCGGGATGAGCACCTCGGGCCTGCTGCGCGTTTCCTGGCCGAACGATTTGCCGAGTGCTTGCAGGCGATCGACTGAAAAAGCCGATAAACTCCGCCGCCATGAATAGAACTCTCTACAGCTGTCTGTTTTACCTGGCGCTGCCGTTGGTGGCTTTACGTCTGTGGCTGCGCGCGCGCAAGGCCCCGGCCTACGCCAAGCGCGTCGGCGAACGGTTTTCCTATGGCTTGCCGGTGATGCAGCCGGGCGGGATTTGGGTGCATGCGGTGTCGGTCGGCGAAAGCATTGCCGCCGCGCCGATGATTCGCGGGCTGATGGAACGTCATCCCACGTTGCCGATTACCGTCACCTGCATGACGCCCACGGGTTCCGAGCGTATTCAGGCGCTGTTCGCCAATGAGCCGCGCATTCAGCACTGCTATTTGCCGTATGACGTGCCGTGCGCGGCCAAGCGGTTTCTTGATCGGGTGCAGCCTAAGCTGGCAGTGATCATGGAGACCGAGCTGTGGCCCAACCATATTCACGCCTGCGCTCGACGCGGGATTCCGGTTGCGTTGGCCAATGCTCGATTGTCGGCGCGTTCGGCCAAGGGTTACGGACGTTTCGCCAAGCTGACCGCGCCGATGCTCGCTGAAATGAGCCTGTTTGCCGTGCAGACGCAAACCGAAGCGCAGCGTTATCTAAGCCTGGGCGCGCGCCCGGAAACGGTTGAGGTCACTGGCTCGATCAAATTCGACCTGACCATCGACCCACAACTGCCGGTGCGCGCCGCCGCCCTGCGCGAGCAATGGGGCGCCAGCGAGCGCCCGGTGTGGATCGCCGCCAGTACCCATGAAGGTGAGGACGAAGTGGTTCTCGCGGCTCATCGCCAATTGCTTGCCAGCTATCCGAATGCGTTGTTGATTCTGGTGCCGCGTCATCAGGAACGCTTCGGCCCGATGTTCGAGCTGTGCACGCAACGCGGCTTTGCCACAGTGCGCCGCTCCAGCGGTGAGCCGGTGACTGCGCAAACTTCGGTGTTGCTGGGCGACACCATGGGCGAGTTGCTGTTTCTGTATGCGTTGGCTGACAGCGCTTTCGTCGGTGGCAGCCTTGTTGCCACTGGCGGCCACAACCCGCTGGAGCCGGCGGCGCTTGGCAAGCCGGTGATCATGGGGCCGCACGTATTCAACTTCCTCGACATCACCGCGATGATGCGCGAAGCCGGGGCGTTGCGAGCCGTGGATGATGCCGAAGGGTTGGCGCAGGCTGTGCGGCAATTGTTCGAACTGCCGCAGGACGCGCGCAAGATGGCTGCAGCAGGATTGAAAGTGATGCAGGCCAACCAGGGGGCGCTGAAGCGCTTGCTCGATGGCTTGGACAGACTGCTGAATTAGCGCTGATCAAAATGTGGGAGCTGGCTTGCCTGCGATAGCATCACCCCGGTGTGTTTGAAGGACCGAGGTGTCTGTATCGCAGGCAGGCCAGCTCCCACACAAGCCAGCTCCCACATTGGTTTTTGGTGTGGGCTCAGGAACCGGGGCGGGCCTTGAGCTGTTCGGCGGCAGCCTTGGCCAAATCCGGCGGCAGAAAGTCTTTGTCCGGGTTGTAGTCGGCCTTGAGATAACGCGCCAGGTCCTGCAAATCCCCCGGGTTCAACGTGCCTGCCGCTTGCTTCAACCGCAGGTTGTCGAGAATGTAGTCATAGCGGCTGTTGTTGTAGTTGCGCACCGACGCGTAGAGCTGGCGTTGCGAATCCAGCACATCAACGATATTGCGCGTGCCCACCTGATAACCGATTTCCGTGGCTTCCACCGCGCTCTGGTTGGAGATGATCGACTGGCGGCGCGCCTGCACCTGTTCCACGTCGGTGTTCACTGCGCGGTGCAGGTTGCGGGTGTTTTCTACCACCTGACGGCGCAAGCCTTCGCGCTGCTGCTCGCTCTGGTCCAGGCGTGAATAGGATTCACGCACTTGCGAGCTGGTCAGGCCGCCGCTGTAGATCGGGATGTTCAGGCGCAGGCCGATGGTGCGTTGGGACACATCGCCACCGTACGGCACCGGCAGTTGGTTCGGGTTGCTGAAGCCGAGCGCGTCGTTGTCGCCTTTTTCGTATTGCGCCACGGCATCAAGGGTCGGCAAGTGGCCGGCCTTGCGCTGCCGCAGGGTTTCTTCGGCGGCAGTGACGGCGTAGTTGCTGGCGAGCAGGTTGAGGTTCTGACGACCGGCGGTTTCAACCCAGGCCTTGGCGTCGTTCGGCGACGGTGGCAACACCGGCAACGTGTGCACGATGCCTTGAATCGAGTTGTACTGGCGGTTGGTCAGGGTGATCAGCGCTTCGAAGGCGTCATCGACCTGGCGCTGCGCGACGATGCGGTTGGCGCGTGCAGTGTCATAGCTGGCCTGGGATTGCAGCACGTCGGTCTTGTCGGACAGGCCCACGTCGAAGCGTTCGTTGGACTGGTCGAGTTGACGCTTGAACGCGTTTTCTTCGGCCCTGGTAGAGGCCAGGTTGTCCTGGGCGCGCAGCACGGCGAAGTAATTTTCGGCGCTTTGCAGGATCAGGTTCTGCTCGGTGGCCGAGAGTTGCAGCGAGGCTTGTTCGTTGACCGCCTCGGCGGCTTGCAGCTGGAACCAGCGGTCGGCGCGAAACAGCGGCTGGCTCAGGGTTGCACGCCAGGAGTGAGCGTCACGGTTGACGGTGGCGGCCGGTTGGTCGATCTGGGTGCGCACATTATTGCTGTCGGCACCGGCTGACAGGTTTGGCAGCAAACCGGCGCGGGCCTGGGGCACCACTTCTTTCTGTGCGCCATATTGGGCACGGGCAGCCGCCAGGTCGGCGTTGTTGCTGGCCGCTTCCTGGTAGACGCTGACCAGATCGGTTTGGGCGGACAAGGGCGCTTCAGCTGCCCAGACCATTCCGTTGGTCGCACAAGACACGGCGAGAGCCAGTGAGAGTTTGCGCAGCATGTGGCGATCCCTAGATTCAATATTACGGCTATAATTTAGCGCCCAAGGCTAAGGCTGGCCGTTTCCGGCGTCAAGCGTTGAGGCAACGCCCGAGTGTAGTTGCGCGATCACGCCACAACAATCCTGCAATCACGCCATTCATCACGCTGAATGCACCGCCATTGGCAATTTCCCCACGCCATGGTCTAGACTGGCCGCGTTCTTGTCGGGGTGCCTTGTTGGAAGGCTGAGATCGGTAAATACCGGATCCCGTTGAACCTGATCAGGTTAGCGCCTGCGTAGGGAACAAGATTTCTCGTCACCCGGCGAGTCCTCTTGTGCTTCGCCCGGGATGTTGTTCGACCACCGAACAGCCCTCGTGCATTGCACAGCACTGGTTTCAGTGCGTCCATCCGTCCCAGGTTCGCTCCGACAAAAATCCACCGCCTGGATAGTTGGAGAGCCCGTGATGAGCACAGAAATAAAAAGTACAAAACTGAAAAACACCGTGCACTTGAGTGAATCGGCCAAGGTCGACTCCGGCTCCGTGCAGCCGTTTACCCGCTCGCAAAAAATCTACGTACAAGGCACTCGCCCGGACATCCGCGTGCCGATGCGCGAAGTCAGCCTGGACGTGACCCCCACCGATTTCGGCGGTGAAATCAACGCGCCCGTGGTGGTCTACGACACCTCCGGCCCGTATACCGACCCCAACGTGATCATTGATGTGCGCAAAGGTCTGGGCGACGTGCGCTCGCCGTGGATCGAAGTGCGTGGCGACACTGAGCGCCTACCGGGCTTGAGCTCGCATTTCGGCCAACAGCGCCTGAGCGATGCCGAGCTGACGGCGTTGCGTTTCGCTCACGTGAAAAACCCGCGCCGCGCCAAGGCCGGCGCCAACGTCACGCAGATGCACTACGCGCGCAAAGGCATCATCACCGCCGAGATGGAATACGTCGCCATCCGCGAAAACATGAAGCTCGAAGAAGCCCGCGCCACCGGCCTGCTCGACCAGCAGCACGCCGGCCACAGTTTCGGCGCCAGCGTGCCGAAAATCATCACGCCCGAATTTGTACGCGAAGAAATCGCCCGTGGCCGCGCGATCATCCCGGCCAACATCAACCACACCGAACTGGAACCGATGATCATCGGCCGTAACTTCCTGGTGAAGATCAACGGCAACATCGGCAACAGTGCGCTGGGTTCTTCCATTGAAGAAGAAGTGGCGAAACTGACCTGGGGCATTCGCTGGGGTTCGGACACCGTGATGGACTTGTCCACCGGCAAACACATCCACGAAACCCGCGAGTGGATCATCCGCAACTCGCCGGTGCCGATCGGTACCGTACCGATTTACCAGGCCCTGGAAAAAGTCGGCGGCGCCGCCGAAGACCTGACCTGGGAGCTGTTCCGCGACACCCTGATCGAGCAGGCCGAGCAGGGCGTCGATTACTTCACCATTCACGCAGGCGTGTTGCTGCGCTACGTGCCGCTGACCGCCAAGCGTGTCACCGGCATCGTGTCCCGTGGCGGTTCGATCATGGCCAAGTGGTGCCTGGCGCACCACAAAGAGAACTTCACCTACACGCATTTCGATGAAATCTGCGAAATCATGAAGGCCTATGACGTCAGCTTCTCCCTTGGCGATGGCCTGCGCCCGGGTTCGATTGCCGACGCCAACGACGCCGCGCAATTCGGCGAGCTGGAAACCCTCGGCGAACTGACCAAGACCGCCTGGAAGCATGACGTGCAAACCATGATCGAAGGCCCCGGCCACGTGCCGATGCAGTTGATCAAGGAGAACATGGACAAGCAGCTGGAATGCTGCGACGAGGCGCCGTTCTACACCCTCGGCCCGCTGACCACCGACATTGCGCCCGGCTACGACCACATCACGTCGGGCATCGGTGCGGCGATGATCGGCTGGTTCGGTTGCGCCATGCTCTGCTACGTCACGCCGAAGGAACACTTGGGCTTGCCGAACAAGGATGACGTGAAGACCGGCATCATCACCTACAAGATCGCGGCGCATGCGGCTGACCTTGCCAAGGGCCATCCGGGCGCGCAGATCCGCGACAACGCCTTGAGCAAGGCGCGCTTTGAATTCCGTTGGGAAGACCAGTTCAACCTTGGCCTGGACCCGGACACTGCGCGTTCGTACCACGACGAAACCCTGCCGAAAGATTCGGCCAAGGTCGCGCATTTCTGCTCGATGTGCGGGCCGAAGTTCTGTTCGATGAAGATTACCCAGGAAGTGCGTGAATACGCGGCCAACCAGCGCATTGAAGCGGTGGATGTAGACGTGGCCAAGGGTTTGGCGGAGCAGGCGGAGCGGTTCAAGCAGGAAGGCAGTCAACTGTACAAAAAGGTCTGATCCCTAGGCGGCGGTGACTGTGCCGCCGCTATCGCGGGCAAGCCCGGCTCCCACACTGGAATGCATTCCAGATGTGGGAGCCGGGCTTGCCCGCGATAGCAATCTTGCAAACAACAAATGCCCCTCAGAGATAACACCCTTGAGCATTCAACCGAGTACCTACTCACCTGACATCGCCGTGCCGAGCGACAAACGCGTGTTCGGCGCCCGCGACCTGTTCTCCCTGTGGTTCTCCCTCGGCATCGGCCTGATGGTCCTGCAAACCGGTGCACTCCTCGCGCCGGGCCTGGGCTTGTCCGGCTCGTTGCTGGCGATTTTCCTCGGCACGCTGGTGGGCGTGTTGCTGCTGGCTGCCGTCGGCGTGATCGGCAGTGACACCGGCCTGTCCGCCATGGCCGCGCTCAAACTCAGCCTCGGCGCCAAAGGCGCGAGCCTGCCCGCATTGCTGAACCTGCTGCAGCTGATCGGCTGGGGTTCGTTCGAAATCATCATCATGCGCGACGCCGCGAGCCTGCTCGGCACTCGTGCGTTCAGCGAAGGCAGCCTGCTGGCTAGCCCATTGCTGTGGACGCTGTTTTTTGGTGGTCTGGCGACATTACTGGCCGTCAGCGGTCCACTGACGTTCGTGCGGCAAATCCTGCGTAAATGGGGCATCTGGCTGCTGCTTGCCGCCTGCCTGTGGCTGACCTGGAACCTGTTTGCCAAAGCCGACCTTGCCGCGCTGTGGGCCAAATCCGGTGACGGTTCGATGCCGTTTGCGGTGGGGTTTGATATCGCCATCGCCATGCCGCTGTCGTGGCTGCCGCTGATTGCCGATTACTCACGCTTTGGCAAACGTGCGAAAAGCGTATTTGGCGGCACTGCGCTGGGTTTCTTTATCGGTAATTTCTGGCTGATGAGCCTGGGCGTGGCCTACACCCTGGCGTTTGCGCCCAGCGGTGAAGTGAACGCGCTGTTGCTCGCACTGGCGGGCGCTGGCCTGGGCATTCCGCTGTTGCTGATCCTGCTGGACGAGTCGGAAAACGCCTTCGCCGATATTCACTCGGCGGCGGTTTCCAGCGGGATGCTGTTGCGCTTGAAGGTCGAGCATCTGGCCTTGGCCATCGGTGTGATCTGCACCTTGATTGCCTGCTTTGCACCGTTGGCGCAGTACCAGAACTTCCTGCTGCTGATCGGCTCGGTGTTCGCGCCGCTGTTCGGCGTGGTGCTGGTGGATCACTTCATCCTGCGCCGCCGTGGCCAGGGCTCAGTGGCCAACCTGCATTGGCCGGCGTTGGTGGCGTGGCTGGGCGGCATCGCTGCCTACCACGTGCTGGCCAACCTCTATCCGGATGTTGGCGCAACCCTGCCGGCGCTGGTGCTGGCAGGGCTGTTGCAGCTGATTCTGGGCCGTGCGTTTAGCGGCGCGCGGGCATCAGTTCAGGCTTGAGTACACCGGTGAGGCGCGCATAGGGGATGGTCATTTCGATCAGCCCCAATGCGTAAGGGGCGATGGTCGCCACGTTGTACTTGAGTACCACGCCGGCGCTTGTCAGGGCCACGTTCGGGGTTTTCTGGAACGGCCAGTTCTTCACAAACTCCGGGTCTCGGTCCATCTGCGAGTTGATCAGCCAGCTGTTGTGGGCGACTTTCGCAGTGTTCCAGAACGCCTGTTCCTGGCCCGGCAGCAGCATGTCGGTCAGGCTCAGCTCTTTGTGCAGCAGGCGCGAATAGTTGATGAAACCACGGCCAGGTTCGCCATGAACGGCGCCGGTGTCCAGGTAACTCGACACTTCAACGATCACCAGTCCGTCATGCTGCTCGCGTACCTTGGCTTGCAAGTACATGCTGTTGCGGTCCGGCGATTCGCGCAAAAACTTGTCGCGGTAGGCATTCAGGGTCGGCGGCACGCTGGCGCCCGGCGAGTTGCGGGTCATTTGCAGCAGGCGCTGTTCCACAATGCTGTCGAGCTGCGGCTCGCTTGGGAAATGCACGGTGTCGATGTTCACCAGCGGGCAGGCAGGGCTGTCGCAGCCTGGCTTGATCTGTTCCGAGGCGTCTTGCTTGGTGTCCAGCGGCTTGAGATGGCTGGGCTGAAACAGGCTCTGGCAAGCCCCCAGGGTCAAGGCGATACAAGCCACGGAGGCGATTTTCAAAAGCGACATGGGTGTCCTTCACAAATCGATGGAAAGCGAAAAGAGTGGACCTTCGACTGCCGACAACGCAGTCAGTTCGCCACTAGGCTGATTAGAGTGAGTTTGACGCCCGCCGTCTATCCCGGCAACTGTAAAGGGGCTGCACCGAGGGGCGTGAGCGCGTTAGGATGGCGCCAACTGCACGGGCATAACGAGGATTGATATGACGGACATCGCCAAATCGACGCCGAACAAAATTGAAATCGTTCAGCGCGACAATGCCTACAAAGGCTTCTACAAGCTTGATCGCATACAGCTGCGTCACGAGAAATTCGACGGCGGCATGAGCCGGGTGATCAACCGCGAAGTCTTTGTTCGTCATGACGCCGTGTGTGTGCTGCCCTACGACCCGCAGCGCGATGAAGTGGTGCTGATCGAGCAATTCCGTGTGGGCGCCATGGGCCGTACCGACAACCCGTGGCTGGTGGAAATGGTGGCCGGCCTGATCGACAAGGACGAAGAACCTGAGGAGGTTGCACACCGCGAAGCCGAGGAGGAAGCTGGGCTGACGTTCTCCGCGTTGTGGCCAATCACTAAATACTTCCCGTCGCCCGGCGGCAGCACCGAATTCGTCCACTTGTACCTGGGCCGTTGCGACAGCTCCGGCGCCGGTGGCGTGCATGGACTGGAAGAAGAAGCAGAAGACATCCGCGTTACCCGTTGGGCTTTCGAAGACGCCCTGCAAGCGGTGCGTGACGGCAAAATTTCCAATGCAGCGAGCATTATCGCCCTGCAATGGCTTGCGCTTAATCGCGCGGAAGTGAGGGGGTTATGGCAGTAAAGGCACGGGAACGTTATCGAGTCGACCTGATCGGCCTGCAAGCCGCCTGCGAGGCCAACTATGCGCGGCTGATGCGTTTGCTTCCCGATATGCGCCACGCCCCCGAGGCGCGGCGCATTGCCGTCACCCACGGCGACCAGATGCTTGGCGTGCTGACCCTTGAGGTCATCGTCAACTGCCCGTACACCACCACGTTGCGCGTGCGCCAGGAACACAGCCTGCCGTGGCTGCCGGTGCCGCAACTGGAAGTGCAGGTGTATCACGACGCACGCATGGCCGAAGTGATCAGCGCCGAACATGCGCGCCGCTTTCGCAGCATCTACCCCTACCCGAACGTGTTCATGCACCAGCCCGATGAGAAAGCACAGCTCAATGTGTTCCTCGGTGAGTGGCTAAGCCATTGCCTTGCCCTGGGCCACGAGTTCGAAGTGGTGCGGTAGATGTGAACTGCATCTGCTTCCTTGGGTTTCCTCTTGTGTCCTGCCCCAGCATAATCGCGCCTACTGTCTATTTCCTGTGATTGCCTGGGAGAGCGCCTTGTCGAGCGTATCCGCCGTGAACCCTGATGCGCCGGTATTGCTGGTGCAACTGTCTGATAGCCACTTGTTTGCCGAGGCTGACAGTACGCTGTTGGGCATGAATACCCGTGAAAGCCTGCAGCGGGTGATCGACCTGGTGCAAGCGCAGCAGCCGCAGATTGACTTGATGCTGGCCACGGGGGACTTGTCCCAGGATGGCACGCTTGAGTCGTATCAACAGTTTCGCGAGCTGACCCGGCAGATCGACGCCCCGGCGCGCTGGATCCCCGGCAACCACGATGAGCCGCAGATCATGGCGCATGCCGCCGTGCACAGCGATTTACTGGAGCCTGTGGTCGATATTGGCAACTGGCGTGTCACCCTGTTGGATTCGGCTGTTCCAGGCTCAGTGCCGGGCTATCTGCAGGATCAACAGCTGCAATTGCTGGCCCAGGCCTTGAGCGAAGCACCGGACCGGCATCATCTGGTGTGCTTTCATCATCACCCGGTGCCCATCGGGTGTGCGTGGATGGAGCCGATCGGGCTGCGTAACCCGGATGCGTTGTTTGCGGTGCTCGACCGGTTTGCGCAGGTCAGAGCGGTGCTGTGGGGGCATGTGCATCAGGAGATTGATCTTGAGCGCAACGGCGTGCGGCTGTTGGCCTCGCCTTCTACCTGTATTCAGTTCGCGCCGGGCAGTGAGGACTTCAAGGTCAGCGAGCAGGCGCCGGGGTATCGGTGGCTAAGGTTGCATGCCGACGGACGGTTGGAGACTGGGGTGGAGCGGGTTCAGGGCTTCGAATTTACAATCGACTACGGCAGCAACGGCTATTAACGCCTGTAAACACTGATCAAAAATGTGGGAGCTGGCTTGCCTGCGATAGCGGTGTGTCAGTCACCCATTTATGGGCAGGCACACCGCTATCGC